>DATNPE010000123.1:0-9657 GCA_036703355.1 Allocoleopsis sp.
CAGACACTCCCTCACTTTTTGGCTTCTAACTCCCTCCCCTTTCATCCTTCATCCTTTCAAGCTCCTCACCCTTCTCTCCTCACCTAATTCCTCCTTGCAACTCCCTCCTCCTCTCCTCTCTCACCCCGAATACCTGGCTCACCAGCGCTGGATGGCCCGATCGCTGGAGATAGCTGAAGCTGCGGGGGCTGCGGGGGAAATTCCGGTGGGGGCGGTGATTGTGGGGCCAAATGGGGAGGCGATCGCGGAAGCAGAAAATCGGCGGGAGCGCGATCGCGACCCTACGGCCCATGCGGAGGTGTTGGCGTTGCGAGCGGCGGGGCGGGTGTTGCGAGATTGGCATTTGAATGAGTGCACGCTCTATGTGACGCTGGAGCCTTGCCCGATGTGTGCGGGGGCGATTGTGCAAGCGCGGTTGGGGTTGTTGGTATATGGGGCGGACGATCCCAAAACTGGAGCGGTTCGGACGGTGATGAATTTACCGGATAGTGCTGTTTCGTTTCACTCGCTGCGGGTGCTGGGTGGCATTCTGGAATCGCCTTGCAGACGGCAATTACAGGATTGGTTTGCTCAGCGGCGGCGATCGCGGCATCCTCCTGGATCGGCTTCTACCTCATGACAGCGGCGGAAGTGTCCTTGTGGCAGAAGACAACTGAAATAAAAGCCTTTACGTTAGGTTCAAGCAGGCATTATGCGGCTTGGTTGTTGCGTTTACCGTCTCCCGCTGTCACTATGATCTCGTTCGACTCCATGATCTCGCTCAACTCTTTTCGCCGTGACTCTAGGGATGCTGTTCCAGCGTCCAACCAAAGCATGGAGATAACCTCACACACTGTTTCTGCTTCGCCTTCTCATCAGCCTCAGTCGGTTGCTTCTCGCTTTTCTCCTTGGCTGATGCCTTGGGTTTACCCCTTGGGTCGCCATGTGGTTTTGCCTGCTTACTTTGGACAGATTGAGGTCACTGGGCAGGAGAATTTGCCGACGGATGGGCCAGTAGTGCTCGCGCCGACCCATCGATCGCGCTGGGATGCCTTGTTGGTGCCTTATGCGGCGGGTCGAGACATTACGGGGCACGATTTAAGGTTCATGGTTTCGGCGGATGAGGTGAAGGGGCTGCAAGGGTGGTTTATTCGGCGTTTGGGCGGATTCCCCATTGATCCGAAGCGTCCGGCGATCGCCAGTCTGCGGCATGGAGTAGAGTTGCTCGAAAACCGGGAGTCTCTGGTGATCTTTCCGGAGGGGGGTATTTTCCGCGATCGCAAAGTGCATCCTCTCAAGCCTGGATTGGCGCGTTTGGCGTTGCAAGCAGAAGCGAACCAACCGGGTCTAGGAGTCAAGATTGTGCCAATTAGTTTGCACTACAGCCAATCTGTGCCCGGATGGCGCTCTCAGGTGGCAATTCGCATCGGGGAGCCGCTAAAAGCTGCCAATTATGACTTAGAGCAGCCCAAGGTGAGTGCTAAGCGCTTGACGGCTGACCTGGAAGCCTCGCTAAAAGAACTAACCAGCCATTTGTTAGCGACTCATCCTTGGCCCGCGATCGCGCCAGCGGAATCAGATGCCGAGGGTTAGTTGCCAGCTTCGGAGTGTGCCTGTATCCATTGCGGCGCGATCGATAATCCAGAGTTGCCAACGCCCAGCGGCAGACTGATTGAGCAATTTGCGGAGCAGCGGTGTATTTTGCAGCGAATAAGTGGTTTGCAATTGTGTGCGACGGCCTAATGTGCGGCCTTGTAACAAAACGGTTTGGCCTCTAGGCGCAATCAAGCTAATTTCTAAATCACCCAAGAAACTGTGCTCTAGATTGACCGTGACTTGAATATCTCGCACCAGACTCGGATCGTTGATCTGAATGGCACTTTTGATGCCGTTGAAATCGTAGTCTGGAATCGCGATGCTGCTATCGTTGCGTCCCTGAATTTGTTGAGAACTGCTTAGAGGTGCAGCCATTTGGCGTTGAGCAGCTTGTACGGCTCTAAAGGCGTTGACTTTGCCAAAGCCGAACCAGTCCGAGCGGCCATTCGCTTCATAGGTGCCTTTGCGAAATCCAAATTGCGGGTCGGGGTCAGGATCAACAATTTTGTCTGCGGTTTGTTGCAGAATTTGGCGTACTTCCTGCGCCGTAAGGTCAGGGTTGGCCGAGAGAACCAGAGCCGCTACCCCAGCCACGGTGGGGCAAGCACTGGAAGTACCCCCAAAATCTCCGGTAAAGTCGCTGGGGTCATAGCCTGCGGCTCCAAGTTGGTCGGCTGTGAATACGCTTTGTCCTGGTAGGAACACCCGCACTTCTGGAGGTGTGCTGACAAATCCAGTTTCTTGCAACCACATTCCGGGCGGAGCGTTGTTGCTCGGTGCACAAACTGAGATATTGCTCCCCCAATTACTATAGGCGGCTTTTTTGTTCAAGCTGGTACAGGCCGAAACCGCAATCACATCCGGATGAACAGCAAATCCAGTCAGCCAAGTCGTAGGGCCACGCAAAACGTTGTTGGGCCAGCCTTGTTCGTTGATTGCTCCATTTACAGGCCGATTGGCATTCCCAGCCGCAAAAACAATCACACAGCCTTTGCCATTGCGTCCATCCTTGGCGGCTCTGGTCACGGCTGCACTTTGCCTGAGGGATAACGGGAAGTAAACGGCACTCGGTCCCCAGCTACAAGAAATAACCGCTGCACCATTGACGACAGCCCAATCAAAGATTTGCTCGATCGTTTCGTCATCGAGAAAGCCTGTGGTACGGATGGGCATCAAGGCACATCCAGGCGCTACCCCCACAATCCCCACCCCATTTTCTTCGGCGACTGCGACCCCTGCACAAGCGGTGCCATGACTGGCTTCGGTGTCGTCAGGTAGTGGTAGGAGGTCTTGATCCCGCAAATCTCTAGGAGCTACTATCTTGCCTTTACCCTGAAAATCGGGGTGGTCGAGGTCGAAAGAGTCGTCGGCTACGGCTACTACAATCGAGCGGCTGCCTCTGGTGATGTCCCAAGCTTTTTCAGCAGAGATATGGGAACCTGCGGCTAAGTCGGGTCCGCCATTGTGGTTGAGATACCACTGTTTAGAATACAGCGGGTCATTGGGCCGATACAGGGCTTGGGTTTTGACCACAATGTTGGGTTCAGCCAATAAAACCTCCGATCGCCGAGTCAGTTGATTGGCAATCTTGACTGGGTTGGCGGCGGACTCAGCGGTGAGTTGATACACGAAGGTATTGGAGACTCCGGTTACAGGCTGTACTTCTTGCAACCCTAGTTCAGTCGCGATCGCCGTTCTCGTGGCTTGATCCACCTGCGGCGCAAACTGAATCGTAATTTTGTCGGTCAGATAAACCAGGGTGCCTGGATTATTTTTAATTTGATAAACATGGCTGGCAAAGTTGACTCCCTCGGCGGAGCGGACTTCCTGCATGACGCGATCGCGCTGCGCCGGATCAACCACAAATTCTGCCGACTGCGCCGGAGCCACGTTTTGTTGCAGCTCCCCTGGAATTCGGGCTGCTAACTGATCAATGACTGCCTGAGAAGTGGGACGGACGGTAAAGCGATCGCTGACTTTTTCTAGCAGTAACTCTTCGCCCCCGCGCTGCAAAATAATCCCTGTACTGCTTTCAGGTACTCCTGAGCCTGGAGTTGAGCTAGAAGCACTGGGTAGGTTTGCATCATGGGTCATGAGACTGGCTCCTTCTGCACTTGCTAACCAAAATTAGGGCACAGATTCAGCCACATCTCTTTACTTCAAAGGGGTGATTTCATTTTTGCCCCCAACCGCACCTCTGCTGGTCTAGGGAACTCAAGGCCAAAAATCCTAGTCTCCCTTATTCAAACTTGGGAGTATTTCATCCAGTCATTGCTGCACTCAATTGATGCTAACTCCAGTTAATTGCGAGTTAGTAGCAATCAGGTGCGTGCTGAATATTGACAGTCCTGCTGCTCCTGCTCCTGCTGAGCTGTATTGAACGCTTACAGGTGCTCATCCAGCTCAGCAGCGGGTTTGGTAGTTACTTAAACCTACCAAGGACTGCCAATGGTAAGATACCCGAAGTTTGAATCTGTCCTGTTTGTTGCAAATTCGCAAAGTTACTCCATGATCTCCTCTGGCTCTGTTCGCTTCCTTCGCTTGACAGGCTTAGTTTCTCTGCAACTTGCCGTAGCTGTTACATTGCTACGTCCGCTAGCTGCTCAGGCTCAGGTTCCTTCTCTACCCCCCTCTGGTGGCCAAGCACAACCCCTTGACCCCAACGACCCCAACAATATTCGCCCCTTAAGCCAAGCTGCTGGTCTGCTAAGTATGCAAGGTGGTCAGCGGTTGATGGATGAGGCGAGTAACGCGGTCTCAGCCCAAAACTACACACTGGCGACTCAGAAACTGCAAGAGGCGCGTCAGGTTTACAATCAGCTTTCCAATTTCTATCAAGATTTGGCTTCGAGTTTTTCTGGCATTGATAACCGTGTCGCTGATGGCCAACGTCGGAAGGCTCTTGATGCAGCTCAAATGCGCGACCAAGCTACCTATCAACTGGCTCTGGTACACCGGGCACAAAATCAGCCAGAACTCGCGGTGCCCCTGCTAGTACAGATTATCCGCAGCCAACAGCCCACTCGCGATCTTGGTAAGAAAGCTTATCAACAACTGTTTGAATTAGGCTTCGTGGATGCTCAGTTTCCCCGCTCCAGTGGCGGACAGCAATCCTCAACTCCCGCGCCCGCACCTGCCCCTTAGTTTGAGACCAGCATCCACTCGCTAGCTAGCGCTCTAGGGGCTAGTTTAGTTTAGGTTGGCGTGACTGCGGAGTCCCCGCTAAAGCTAGACTAGATCGAGATTGGAGAACATGCAGAGGAGTATGAATGATTAGCCGCGATCAAGTTGAAACCATGATCAAAGCAGCCTTGCCTGACGCCCAGGTGCAAATTCAAGATTTGACGGGCGGCGGTGACCATTACCAAGCCACGATCATTTCATCTCAGTTTGAAGGCAAGGGGTTGGTGCAGCAACATCAGTTAGTGTACAGCGCTCTACGAGAAGCGATGTCTAGCGAAGCCATTCATGCGCTCTCTCTCAAGACATTTACCCCTCAAACTTGGGCTGCTTCAGGTCAATCGCTCTAAACAGGCTGCAATTTGGTTGCAATCCCTCTACCACCAGATACCCACTGATGCCTCGTTAACTCTGATCCAAAGTGGAACCGTCGTCCTGGAAAACTAGCCAGTACACTAGACCATATAGAGGACATCGCCAAGATTTTTAGGAACTGTTATGACTCCAGAATTGCAAGAACAAATTGATGCTTTGCTCAAACAGCACAAGATTGTGGTGTTCATGAAAGGCTCAAAGCTGATGCCCCAATGTGGTTTCTCCAACAATGTGGTTCAGATTCTGAACTCAATGGGAGTCCCTTACGAAACCGTGGATGTTTTAGAGAATTATGAGGTTCGCCAGGGGATCAAAGAGTACTCAAACTGGCCGACCATTCCTCAGGTTTATATCAATGGCGAGTTTGTGGGTGGCTCTGACATCTTAATTGAGCTTTACCAAAAAGGCGAGCTTCAGCAGATGGTAGAAGTGGCGCTAGCTTCTTAAGCTGCCTGTTCGAATTGCGATGGAACCAGTGAATCACTGGCGGAAGTGATTAAGAGATTTTCTAGAGGGCAGCGTAAAAACTGCCCTTTTGTATGCGACTTTCTGGTGAACCCTAGCCAACCTAAATGTGCCTGTTAATCTCCAACTTGACCTAACCTAAACGCGATCGCTTAGCTCTATTAGACTAGTACGATGGGCACGACTAATAGCTCTCGTTAGATTTAGTAGTAGTCTGTCTGGGATTCTAGGCTCTCAAAATTGGACGGGTCATAGATGTAACGAGTAATCTCTTCTTCTAATCGATGGACTTGGTAAGGCTCGATGGTATTGGCATGTCGCAGAGCGGCGAGATAGCCATCGACATAGAGACGTAAATCATCGAAACGGTAGCCCCGGTTCCACAGTTCAGCCAGGGCATCGGAGAGTTTCTGATAGTAGCGGATGGTTTGAGTATCTTGAAGCATAGGTTTTAAGGTTAGGTCGTTAGTTTGCGGAAATAGTATGGACGTTTAGCTTAGGCCGATGGAGTTGAGGCGATCGCGATGTCGCTTTGGGACTGGGCCTAATTGACTCACTACTACAGGCGCTGCTGGTAATACTTCACCACCTTCAACGAGTAAACCCCAGTTAGTGTTAAGAATTCCGTTACTACAAGTGAGCTGAGAATCTAGGGATGTTGATATTCTTATTCTACCCTTAACCTGTGGATGTCCTATTCGCCAGAAGTCATAGCCTCAGGGAGAGATACCATAATTTGCTAGCTTAGCAGACGCGATGGGAGTAGCAGGGGTTACAAACCCATGACAAATGCTCTGTTAAGTTGGAGGACAATCACTCAAAGGAGAGTGCGCCTCTGTGGGAGCTGTCTGCGTTCAAATAGTGGAAGGAAATCCTCACCTGCGATCGCTGCTGGGTTGGCATCTGCAGCAAGCAGGCTACTGGGTTCATCAATCAGCCGATATCCACCAAGCTAGAGAGGTGTTTCAAACCCGCCAACCAACCCTGGTCATTCTAGACTCTGATCTGCCTGGTGGAGATGGATTAGAGTTCTGTCGCTGGCTACAGCAACAGCAGCAGTCCATGATCTTGATGCTATCTGCTCGCAATACCGAAGCGGATATTGTGGAGGGGCTGAAAGCAGGAGCCGATGATTATCTCACCAAACCTTTTGGGATGCAGGAGTTCCAAGCGAGGGTCGAGGCGCTGACGCGCAGGACGCGATCGGTAGTTGCGCCGCTCCAGCTAGAGTATGGAGACCTCACCATCGATTTGGTACAGCGTCGCGCTCGGTTTCAAGGTGAGTTTATTGACTTGACACCGCAAGAGTTTAGTTTGCTGTACATCCTGGCTCAAGCGGGTGGGTCTCCCTTAAGCCGCTCCGAGCTGCTGCGTCGAGCTTGGCCTGATGAGATCGATAACCCCAGAACGGTCGATACTCATGTTTTGTCCTTGCGGAAGAAAATTGAAACAGACCCACGCCAACCGAGTTTGATTCAAACAGTCCGCAATGTCGGGTATCGGTTTAATCTTGAAGTTCTTACTCCTAGCTCTCCATCGACACCAGAGCGCTCAAACTCGAAGCAAACTCCCGCTGCTCCGACTGCTTCTCGGATGGCTACGAGTGATGGTCGTCATTTCTAAGCAAGGAGTCTTTTAGGCCCATTCTGCAGCCGCTGCGGTTTCTACCTGAATTAAGGTATGGCGTAAATCAGCCCAATCGATCGCTTGGCTGGGTAAGTCTTTTAAGAGTTGGCCTTGCTGGAGATACAGCATACGAGTACAAAATTCTTGGGCCAAGTCGAGTTGATGGTTGACCATCAGGAGGGTGGTTTGCCCATTTTCAGCCAGCTCGGTCAGAATTTTGAGTACGTGGGTGGCGCGTCCTGTATCCAATGCTGAAGTGGGCTCATCGAGCAGCAGGATTTTGGGTTGCAGCATCAGGGACCGAGCGATCGCGACGAGTTGCCGTTGACCCACAGAAAGTTGCAGCTCGGTACGCTCTAGCCACTCGGAGGGAATATGGAGTTGGTCGAGCCAATATTGCAAGCGTTGGGTAATCGTCGGGCGAGGCAGTTGTTGCAGCGTTAGGGGATAGGTGAGGGCTGCTTCTACGGTCATGCCCAACAGTTTAGATTCCTGAGGCACTAAAACTACCTGTCGTCGCAACTGAATCACCGGAATTTGCCGAATTTCTTGATTGTCAAAGTAGATGGCTCCCTGAGTTGGTTCACTCAAGCGATTGAGTAGCCGCAGCAGCGAAGTTTTGCCAGCACCGGATGGTCCTACCAAAACAATGCGATCGCCTGGAAGCATTTCAAAGGAAATATCTTGCAATAGGTAATGGGAGCCGACGGAAGCGGCTAAGTCAACGTGCTGCAAGCGCATAGTTCCAGTTTGTTCCATTGGCAGAGTTGCCATCCTTATCTAGCCCAGACTGTCAACTTAGTTTAGGGCGTAAACTGCACACCCTGAGACCAGACGGTCCAGATTGTCCAACTGTCGATCGCGAGTAGCATCAGCGTGAACCCTAGCAGAATCAGGTACATCCAAGGTTGAGCTAAAGGCCGCACATCGGTGGTGTCAATGTCAGTGTTGGCTTGTACCTGCTGCACTAGCTTGGCAAACCCTACCACTCGCATGGGCAGCAAATAAGCCTGGCCAGATTTGCTCAGGAAATAGTAAACCAACCCGCCCTGCCCGGTAGAACGCGGCTTCAAAGCTTGAACTTCATCCCAAGACAAGCGCCAGCCTCGACGCAGCCAACGCGGCACCCAGGTGGGGTAGGTGACTTGAATACTTTGCGAATCTAAGACCACTCGTTCGCTCAAAGCGGCGTAAAGGGCGATCGCGCCTAGGGCAATACCAATCCAAAGCCAACTAGCGGGAACGGGGGCTTGAGTCGCTGTGGCTAAAAATGGCAGTGGTACCGTCAAGGCAACATACAGCCCTAAAAGCGTGATCCGAATCAGGGGAGAGATGCGAAAAATGGACAATTCCGTTGATGGGCTGGCAGTTGGGTCAGGCTCTGCAACCGTGGGTGAGGAGTGAGGGGATGAAGACACAGCTTAATCTCGCGATCGCTCTGAAAAATACTCTTTTTCAACTGTAGGCCAAGTCTTCCTATTGCGCTGCTTCAAACGCTGAAGGTTGCCAGCCTCATCATGACATCAAGACTAATTTTCCCTCGGATGTAATTCCAATTGTTACGCGGTTACCGCATTCCCACCGAGGTGACGCAGGCAACAAAATGTAATCTAGAATACAAAGCAGATTTTTACGGATGTGCTCGCAATGCTTCACCCAGTTAGATCGGAGATACGAGGTGATGCCCTATGTCCAACTCTTCAACTGTCTCTCCAACTGTTCCGATCATTGTCCGAGCTCCCAAGCGGATTGACTGCTGTACCGCCGCTTTTTTAGCCCAAGATTTAGAAGTAAAAATTCAGTCAGGTACAAGGGTTGTGCTTGATTTGAGTGCAACCCAATTTCTAGACCCAGAAGGCACCAAAGTAGTCTTAGAAGGGCTGATGAAGTCTCGACAGCGCAGCGCCAAATTTTCCCTACAAGGCGTGAAACCGCAAGTCAAAGTGATTCTAGAAATCGCAGGCATTCTTCAACACTTTAAGCAGAAGTAGCGGTTTTGGTTCGACGCCTAAAGCTTGCACCTAAGCCGCGATCGCATCCCAGTTCTGAATCACGCAAAAGCCGACTTTCTCCTCGCTGAGTAGACGCTGAATCCGGTGCATGGGCAGGGCTGCGATCGCGTAGTCTTGTTTAGCGGCCTTGCGAAGTTCGGTGATGCGCTCACGGTAGCGAATGACATCTGCTTGGCTGAGGAATACTAGAGCATAACGTCCTTGCTGAGATGCTTCTAAAAGGGGCATCCCATTCGGATCGATAACGACGAACCCACGGGAAACAGGACGGTAAGACATAGCTCGAAATTTAAAGCAGACTGTTAATTGATATTCAGCATATTTACCGAAAATTTCGTAAATGGCATTCCCCCGACAGGGGGATTTTTACTGAGCCAAAGTTGTAAAGTCTTACTGAGCTGTGGTTTCGGCTTCCCCCTCAAGA
>DATNPE010000124.1:0-3576 GCA_036703355.1 Allocoleopsis sp.
CCACCAAGCGTTGAGCTTGATTTCTAGATTCTTCAATGCCCCAGAAGCTTGGATAGGTCGCTTTTTGAGCTTGTAAATCCTTCCCTGCTGTTTTACCCAACTCTTCTTGTGTCGCCGTAATATCCAACACATCATCGACGATCTGGAAAGCTAAACCGATGTTTTGGGCGTAGCGAGACAAGCGCTCCAGATCGGCCTCTGCTGCTCCTGCTAGCAAAGCACCTGAAACCACAGAGGCTTCCAGTAACGCGGCAGTCTTATGGTTGTGAATAAAATTGAGCGTTTCTAAAGAAACATCCGATCGCCCTTCGGATTCTAGATCTACGACTTGGCCTCCCACTAATCCAGCCGCACCGACTGCTCGACCTAAACGAGCAATCACCTTGAGAACCTGCTCAGCGGGAACGTTGCGAGTTTGCGTGGCAATAAATTCAAAGGCATAGGCGAGAAGCCCATCCCCTGCCAAAATCGCAATGTCTTCACCGTAGACTTTGTGGTTGGTCAACTTACCCCGCCGATAGTCGTCGTTATCCATTGCTGGGAGATCGTCGTGGATCAGAGACATGGTATGTACCATTTCCAGAGCACAAGCGGTAGGCATAGCCATGTCTGCGGTGCCATCCAGCAAGATACAAGTTGACAGACACAAAATTGGGCGCAAACGCTTACCTCCTGCCATCAGGGAGTAACGCATGGCCTCATAAATTTTCTCAGGGTAAACGACCTCGATAGAACGGTCGAGTGCTGCTTCAACCTGAGCTTGCCATTCGTTCAGGTAGGCCGATAGATCAAAAGGGGATTGCGGTTGGGACAAATGTGTTTCATCAGTCAAGACCATCCCTGGCTCTCTCCTACTCGTCATCTCAGGTTTTTTTCATCACAACTGGTCAGATTGCCAAAGGCTGCGCCATTTAGCTTCTATACATTCTACGGGGCTTGTTGCACGCCTTGATGACGTTGGATATAACTCCACACAGTATTTTGCAGCAACATGGCGACAGTCATCGGGCCAACCCCACCAGGAACGGGGGTAATGGCACTGGCAACGGTCTTGACTGAGTCAAAGTGCACATCTCCGACCAAGCGGCTTTTGCCCTCAGCATCCGTGACACGGTTGATCCCCACATCAATCACCACGGCTCCTGGTTTCACCATGTCAGCCGTAATCATTTCTGGACGACCGACCGCAGCCACCACAATATCGGTATTGCGAATCACTGAAGCGAGATCCGGGGTTTTGGAGTGGGCGATCGCGACGGTAGCATCGGCTTCTAGCAACATCAGCGCGATCGGTTTACCCACCAAAATGCTGCGACCGATGACGACCGCATGTTTACCTTTGGGATCAATGCCATATTCCTTTAATAGCTCCATCACACCCGCAGGCGTGCAACTACGCAGCCCTGGCTCACTACGAACCAAACGCCCCAAGTTAACTGGGTGTAAGCCATCGGCATCCTTGTCGGGGTCAATTTGGTTCAGCAGTGCCACGCCATCCAAATGCTCTGGCAGCGGGAGCTGAATTAGAATGCCATCCACTCGCTCATCGTGATTCAGCGCTTGAATGATCCGCTCTAGTTCTGCCTGGGTCGTCGTCGCAGGTAGATGCTGACCAAAGGAAGCCATGCCCACGTTTTGGCAAGCTTTTTCTTTGCCTCGGACATAGGCCGCACTGGCGGGGTTATCGCCCACCATCAACACCGCCAAACCGGGAGGCCGCCCATACTGAGCTTGAAGCGACTGAATCTGCTGAGCTAGCTCTGCTTGAATTTTTTGAGCCAGAGCTTTACCGTCGATGAGTTGAGTGCCGTGAGATTGCATCAAAGTTTAAGAAACATCTGTAGTCTAAAGCTGTTCCAAACATTTGTATTGATGCTAGAACAGTGGAGTTATTCGCTTTCTTAGTGTCTCAGATTTAGCTCACCCTGTAATCGTCCATCTCAGATCTCACTTCATTCGTTCGGCGATCGCACTGCTATTGAGGAGTATTGTGACTATGCCAGGGAGGATTCAGGCAATTCAGCTCAGCGCTTTGTTGCTGGTCGCTGGTGTCGTTGGTTGTAGCCCACTGCCCCAATCGGGGGCTGGGATGCTCAGCCTTAAACCGAATGTGGATGTAACCAAAATTCAGGCATTGCAGCAACAGCAGCAACTCGATCGGACTGTCTACGTTCAAGGGAATGTGGTGCGGCAAGTGCCCTTAGCGCAAAAGCAAGCGTACGAGGTGCAAGACCAAACTGGCCGCATCTGGATTGTGACGCAAAAGCAAGCGCCTAAATCTGGTGAAGCGGTATTAATCAAAGGCAAAGTGCGCTATCAACAAATTCCCGTTGGGAGTCAAGATTTGGGAGAAATTTATATTGAGGAGCAAACAAAACTTTGATGGTAGCGAGGTAAACGTTGTGAATGACTCTCGTCGCGCGGTTGCTATCGCCATTCTGCATCGGGACAACCAATTTTTACTACAACTGCGAGACGACATTCCTGGCATTCCTTACCCTGGCTACTGGGCCTTTTTTGGTGGCCACTTAGAACCAGGCGAAGCTCCAGAAGAGGCAATTCAACGAGAGTTGCTGGAAGAAATTGGCTACCAACCGCCTAGCCTCGAAAAATTTGGCATTTATGCCGACGAGCAGATCGTGCGGCATGTGTTTCAGGGGCCATTAACAGTTGGCATCGAAGCTTTAGTCTTGGGTGAGGGATGGGATTTTGGTTTCTTTACCATCGAAGATATCCAACGAGGCGATCGCTACTCTGAAATTGCTCAGCAAGTGCGGCCCCTGGGCCCGCCCCATCAGAGAATTTTGCTCGATTTCCTGTCACATCCGTGCAATCCCTAGCAACGCGATCGCATTAGTTCTGCTACAGTTTCTAGAGCCACAGAGTTCCCAAGATTCATGAAGTCGCGATCGCTGCAACCGCAACTGGCGAATCTACCCAACTATAAAGTTCGAGAGAGCCACAAAGCTAAGCACATCAACCTCAAAATCTCGCCCCACCACGGGTTAGAGGTTGTTGTCCCCAAAGGTTTCGATCACCGTCGCATTCCTGAAATTCTACAACGGAAGCAAAAGTGGATTAACAAGATTGCTGAGCAATTTGAATCCCACCAAGAGTTTTTATCGCCCGCTGCACCGGGTCAACCAGTCACTGAGATTGGGCTACAGGCGATCGCAGAAACCTGGCAAGTGGAGTATGACCATACCACTGATCCTCGCGTCACCGTTACGGAAAAGCCAGGGCAAAAGCTACAGGTGAGTGGGGCCACCACTCATACAGACCTCTGCCACAAAGTATTGCGCCAATGGCTGGCCCACCAAGCTCGCACTCATCTGGTGCCTTGGCTACGAACGGTCAGTCACGAAATTCAATTACCATTTGAGCAAGCTTCGGTCAGAGGCCAGAAAACTCGTTGGGCTAGCTGTTCCCAACACAAAATGATTAGCCTCAACTACAAGCTGTTGTTTCTGCCTCCAGAGGTGGTGCGCTATGTGTTTGTACATGAGCTGTGCCATACCATCCACATGAACCACTCCGCTGCTTTTTGGCAATTGGTGGGTGAAAAAGATCCAAGCT
>DATNPE010000125.1:0-7956 GCA_036703355.1 Allocoleopsis sp.
GTCGCGCTAGGAGCAACTTGGGACGATAGTAGAGCAATTATTCAATTAGCAGGTAACCTGAGTAATCAGCCAGCAATACCCTTCTTTACAATTGCCGAGATAGGTGAGTTTCCTCCAGTTCAATTAGCATTTGCTTGGGTCAGAAGAGCCGACGTACCTTTGATTCTGGGGCAGACTAATTTTTTCTAGAGTTTGATGTTTGTTTCTATCGTTCTAAATCGGAATTTGAGATCAAGCCAAAGTCGGAATGAGTAGCATGGCAAAACTTTTAGCTTCTCATGCTTAACAGTTTCCAGGTGCAAAATCTTCTCCAACAGTGACGAAATTAAAGCATTGTGGAGTGATGCCGTGAGGGTAAAATTTTCGCCCTATACTGGCTAGACATTCTCAGGCAAGATTGGGAGCATGAGCAGTCCCCCCTTTGAGCAGCCCACTTCTGATGTGGCGGGTCAATTGCAGCACGATAGTCAGGAAGCCATGCAAGTGCTGCCCGAGTTGACTCCAGCGGTGGTGCAGCGGGTAAAAGAGGGACTGGCTGCGGCTCGCGATCGCAACGTTCGAGCCAGTATCCAATCCGCACTAGAGGAGACAGAGGCGATCGCCCAAGGAGAGTTTGAGCGACCCGTGTCGGGTGAGGTGCGGCGGCAGGCATTGCGATCGCTGATTCACAGCCTGTTTCAGGTGCGGGTGGAATATCCGGAGCGCATTCCTCAGGGGCCAGCATTGTTGGCAGCCAATCATCTCAATCACATTGACCCGTTTCTGTTGCTCTCGGAGGTTCCGGGAACGCCGTACTATCACATTCTGGCGGATGCTCGGACGCTGTATAACAAGTGGTGGAAGCGGCAGGTATTGCAGCAGGCACAGGGAGTGATTCCGGTTGAGCGGCGGTGGCGAGAAGAGATTGCGGTCATCGAGGCAGCGAAGCGCGATCGCCCAGATTTGGCTGAGCTAGCGGCGGCGTTGGAGCAGGATGTGCCCGCAGGGAATGCGATCGCGGCCTTGCGACAAATTGATCGAGCGGTGCAGGCTATTTTTGCTCACGGAGATGGCATTATCCTGTTTCCGGAGGGAGGATTGGGCACGCAGGAAGGACAATTGCGTCTACCCTTGAAACGGGGAACGGTGATTTATGCATTGCGAGCGGGTGTGCCGATTGTGCCTGTGGCGTTGATTGGTACCCAAGACCTCTACTTTCGTAAAACTTTGACCGTTAGGTTTGGCGAACCCCTGCAATTCCAGCCATCTCACCGTCCTAAACCTCAAGAAGCGCAAGCTGCTATAGATGCGTTACAAGCGGCCTTGCTGCAACTCTTGCCTCAACATTACCAGGAACCTCCTGGAATCAAGTTGTTCCGCAAGTTGCTAAATCATCTGTTCTGGTAAAGTATCGCGATCGCTGGGAGTGAACGATGGATCGAACTGAGTTAGCCTTTACCCCCGCTGTGGAGCAAGCGCAACTGATTCGCGCCAAAACCGTATCGCCGTCGGAGTTGGTGGAGCTTTATTTAGAGCGCATTCAGCGGTTAGATCCGCAATTGGGCAGCTACTTTACAGTGACAGTAGAGCAGGCGATCGCGGATGCCAAAGCCAAAACCGAGGCTCTTGCTCAGAACAATGTGGATGAACTTCCCCCGTTTTTTGGAGTCCCGATTTCGATTAAGGATTTGAACGCGTTGCTGGGAGTGCGTTGTACCTTTGGCACTCCGGTGATGAAAGACAATATCGCCAACTACGAAGATGGTGCGGTGACGCGCATCAAACAAGCAGGCTTTGTTATCTTGGGCAAAACCGCCACCTCTGAGCTGGGTTCCTTCCCCTACACGGAACCGCTGGGATTTCCCCCAGCCCGCAACCCCTGGAATTTGGACTACACACCGGGCGGCTCTAGTGGTGGGGCAGCAGCGGCAGTGGCGGCTGGCTTATGTGCGATCGCTCAAGGTTCGGATGGTGGCGGTTCGGTGCGAGGACCAGCGGCTTGTTGTGGGTTGGTGGGCATCAAGCCTTCTAGAGGTCGCATTACTCACGCACCTGTGGGCGATCGCCTCAACGGCATTGCGACGAATGGGCCGCTCGCTCGCACTGTGACCGATGCCGCTGCACTTTTAGATGTCATGTCTGGTTACACCACGGGCGATCCTTACTGGCTCCCTGACCCCAGTCCTGCATTCTCAGCAGTGGCAGCGCAAGCCAAAGCGACAGCAGGAGAAAAAACACCCTCTCTGCGAATTGCTTTCTCTACTGCTGTGCAGCCGATTGGAGAAGCTGATCCAGTTTGTCAGCAAGCGGTACTCGACACCGTGAAGTTGCTGGAAAGCATGGGGCATCAAGTAGAACCCGGTTGTCCCGATTTCAGCGGTTTGGTGGAGCCGTTTACAGCAGTTTGGCGATCGGGGGTGGCGGCATCTGGGATTCCTGGGCAGTATTTGCAACCGATGAATCGCTGGATGCTGGAGCAGTCTGGTTCTTGCGGCGAATATTTGCAAGCGGTTGCCATGATGCAAACGATCGCCCGTCGCATTGTCGCTTTCTTCAACACCTACGATGCGCTGGTGTTGCCTGTGTTTCTGCACCCCACGATCCGGGTGGGAGAATGGGCTGATTTAGACCCCGCCACCACGCTCCAGAAAATTACCAATTGGGTCGCGCCTTGTCCGCCGTTTAATGCTAGCGGTCAACCTGCGATCGCGATCCCTGCTGGATTTGATCCGCAAGGGTTGCCCGTGGGAGTCCAAATTGTCGGTCGTCCGGCGGCTGAGTCTACCTTGATTGCGTTGGCCGCTCAAATTGAAGCACTACGACCTTGGAGCGATCGCCGTCCTGCCTTCGCGCTTTGAGCTGATACCAGGGATGAGTGAAACTCGGCCTCGCCTTAGGCAAGTTTGCTATAAGCTGTCAGCCTAACTCGACTCGGTAATGCCGATTCAGGCAAATTCTCCGGCTGCTCTCCCTGCTCCTGTTGTAGCTGCATGGCTAACCACTGAATTTCCTGCTGCAATACCATTTCAAAGCGTTGTCCCACCGCAACTTGATACGGATCGCTCGGTGTGGGTTCGGCTTGCTGGCTTTCTAAGCGCAACTGACAAACCATGAGGCGATGCTCAATTAACTTGACGCGCTCGATGGGCTCTAAGTGGCTAAAGAAGAAAAATTTGATGCAAAACCGCGATCGCGCGTTCACCCAGCTTTCGTGAGGATGCGCCAACATCTCTTGCCTCCAGCGATCGCGACCCTGGGGTGTGATTTGATAGATTTTGCGACTCGGCCCTCCTTGACCCGCTTCCTCCAGTTGAGTCACAATGTCGCCTCGGTCCTCTAGGCGTTTGAGTAGGGGATAGATGGCACCGTAGTTGACGCTAATACAACCACTCATAAACTGCTCTAGCTGCTGTTTGAGGCGATACCCATGCAACGGTTGCTGTTGCAATAGTCCAAGAGCGGCTAGTTCAAGCATTGGTAATTCAATAAAAAGTCAATAGACTTGATTTATAACAAATTGATATACCTATTTAGTGTACCAAAATTTGTAAAGCAAAGTTAAAATTTCAAAGAAAAACGTTCGAGTGGTTCACCTACTTATGCCACAGCCTGCTGACATCAAGCTTCTAACCTCAGAACGATTTCCACGAATGCTGGCCAGTCGAGCGCTGTTGCTCATGCTATTGATCCCTGTGTCAGGCTGCGGAATTTTCGCGAAAGCAGATGCAGAAGCTCCTCGACAGCAGAATGGTGGTGCCGCGCGCGGTGGCCCGACTCCGGTAGATGTGGCGATCGCCAAGACTGGCTCTTTACAAGAAGATGTAGAGTTTACTGGGACAACGCAACCGTTGCGGGAAGTCTCGCTGCGGTCTCAAGTCGAAGGTCAACTACTCGATCTTCTAGTAGATGTGGGCGATACAGTTAATCGCAGCCAAACCTTAGCCCAGCTTGATGCCTCGCTCTTGGGCACAGCCGTGGCAGAAGCCCAAGCCGAATTAGCAGCTCGCCAGTCAGAAGTAGCTCAGGCAGAAGCAGAAGTGAATGAAGCCCGGACGCAGGTAGAAGAAGCAAGGCTCCAACTGCAACAAGCCCAATCAGATGCGTCGCGTTTGCAGCAGTTATTGCGAGAAGGCGCGATCGCTGCTCAGGCCGCTGAACAAGCCCAAACGGAAGCTCGAACTGCCGCCCAAGCTCTGCGATCGGCTCAAGAACAAGTCCGCACTCGTCAGCAGGCAGTGGTCGCGGCTCAGGGGCGGGTGGCTGCCCAACGGGCATTGGTCGCTGAGGCTAATGAGCGTCAGTCTTATGCCAGCTTGAGTTCTCCGGTGACAGGTGTGGTGCTGCGGCGAGAACTGGACCCAGGTACTTTGGTGCAGCCAGGAACAGAAATTCTGCGATTGGGTGATTTGAGCAGCGCTAAAGTCATTGTCAACGTGGCGGATAAACAACTCGGCAGCATCCGTCAGGGACAAGCGGTGCGGGTGAGCCTAGATGCGTTTCCCAATCAAGTTTTTAGCGGCGAAGTGACCCGAATTACCCCCGTCGCCAATGCGCTTTATGTCCCGGTGGAAATTACGATTCCCAATGAAAATGGTCGGGTGGGCAGTGGGCTGTTTGCGCGAGTCAGTTTTGCTCAGCCGCGATCGCAGCGAGTGGTGGTGCCAGAGTCGGCCATCCAATCAGAACGAGGTCAACAAGGCCAATCATCTCAGTCATCTCCAGCATCTCGGCAGCAGGGCAATGCTAATGCCACCGTCTTTGTGGTGGATAGTAATGCACCTGAACCCGTAGTGGTGGCTCGTGCTGTCACCTTAGGCCAACAAGCCAACGGCAAAGTAGAAATTCTGTCTGGTTTACGAGCGGGTGAGCAGTTTGTGGCTCGTAGTGGCCGACCGCTGAAGGATGGGGCTCCGGTGCGCCTCAGCATTCTCTCCGAAACTCAACCAAGCCAAAGTCAATCTGGTCAAACGAACCAGCCTCAGCAACCTGCTCAAACCACTCAACCTAACCAAAATCAAGGGAGACAGCGGTAATGCACGCTCCTCAACTTAAGGGCTTTAGCGTCAGCGCCATCGCCATTCGGCAACACATTGGCACCCTGATGCTGACTCTGTCCGTGATTGTTGTCGGGATCTTCTTTCTCACGACGCTACAAGTCGATCTCTTGCCCTCCATCACTTATCCCCGGATTGGGGTACGGGTGGATGCGCCAGGAGTTTCCCCGGAAGTAGCGGTCGATGAAGTCACCAAACCTTTGGAAGAAGCGCTCTCTGCCACTGAAGGTGTGGTGCAGGTTTACTCGCAAACGCGGGAAGGACAGGTGAGCTTAGATCTGTTCTTTCAACCGGGTGGTGATATTGACCAAGCCTTGAATGAAGCCACCGCTGCCTTTAACCGAGCTAGAGGCCGCTTACCCGAAACGGTAGAAGAGCCCCGCCTGTTTAAGGTTGATCCGTCGCAATTGCCTGTGTATGAGTTTGCGCTGACTTCACCTTCCCGTGACAGTGTAGACTTGCGCGTGTTTGCCGATGAAGAGCTAGCCCGTGAATTGGGAGTGGTGCCTGGAGTCGCTTCTGTGGATGTCTCTGGGGGTGTGACGGAAGAAGTCCGGGTCAACATCGACCTCAACCGTCTGCAAGCGTCTGGGGTAGGCTTGACCGAGGTGCTCAATACCTTGCGCGATCGCAACGTTGATGTTGCTGGAGGCCGCATTCTTGGCTCTAGTGTTGAACCGCTAACCCGCACTGTGGGTCGATTCCAAAACGCTAATGAAATTGCCAATCTGTCGTTTGAGGTGAGAGGTGCTAGCTCATCAATGAGCCAAAACACCAGCAGGGAAGCGACGGGAACTGGGAGCAGTAGTGCCGCTCCAGCTACTCCGTCCCCGAGTCGGGTGTATTTGCGTGACTTTGCCGACGTGATTGACGGCAATGAAGAGCAGCGGGTGTTTGTAGCGCTGAACGGTCAACCTGCCGTTAAAGTTAGTATCCAAAAGCAACCGGATGCCAACACCGTGGCTGTGGTAGATGGCGTCAAAAAAAGGCTGGACGCTCTCAAGCAGTCTGGCTTGATTCCAGAAGACTTAGAGATCCGTCCAACCTTGGATGAGTCGCGCTTTATTCGTAACTCCATCTCCGATGTGACAGGTTCCGGGATCGCAGGGGCAGGGTTGGCAGCGCTTTCTGTCTTGGTGTTTCTCGGCTCGTTGCGGCAGACGTTTATCATTTCCCTGACGATTCCGCTCTGTGCCCTGGCAGCGGCGATCGTGATGAAGCTGTCGGGTTTCTCCCTCAATGTCTTTAGTTTGGGGGGACTCGCCATTAGTATTGGTCAGGCGGTGGATACCTCTGTGGTCATCCTGGAAAACATCAATAAGCGAGCCACAGAGTCGCGTTACGGCATAGAAGCAGAAACGGATTCTGCCTACTCTCCCCAAGCTGCCAATGACCTGGTAGAGGCGAGTAGCCGAGAAGTGGAGTCATCCCTAGTGGCGGCAACCGGAGCCAACTTGGTGTCAGTTCTGCCATTTGTCCTAGTTGGTGGTTTTGTCTCCTTGCTCTTCAACGAGCTAATTCTGACCATTTGCTTTGCCGTGGTGGCTTCACTGGTGGTTGCTGTCACAGTGGTGCCGATGCTCTCCGCTCAGCTGCTGATGCTGCCCTGGTCGAGCCACATCGATCGCTTTTGGCTACTCCGAAAGTTTAACGATCGCTTTGAATCGGCCACTCGGAGCTATGCTAGTACGCTCACGAAAGTATTACGTCGCCGTTTGCTCGTGGTTGCGATCGCTATTGCCGTTCTAGGCGGTGGCAGTCTCCTGATGGCAGGGCAAATTTCCCAAGAGATTCTGCCACGGATTAGCACCGGGCAGGCCAACTTATTTGCTCAGTTTCCTCCCGGTACGCCGCTAGAAACCAGCCAGAAAGTGATGGAGAGAGTCGATGAAATTTTGCTGGCGCAACCGGAAACCGACTATGCCTTCACCACGGTCGGAGGTTCTTTATTTGGTAACAATACCAATGCCAACCCCCTCCGGGCTTCCAGCACGATTACGCTCAAGCCTGACAGTGACGTGGAAGCTTATGTGGCCAAGGTCACCCAGGAGTTTGACAAGCTAAATTTGGCTGGCATCCGCTTACGGCTGAACCCTGGTCAGGTGCGAGGCATCGTGCTGAATAACTCGCCAGTGCGGGGGGCAGAGATTGATGTGATTCTGCAAGGCCCCGATGCTCGACAACTGAGCCAAGCGGGACGGCAAGTGCTGCAATCCCTCGATGATCGCGTCACCCTTGCCAGCTTCCGACCCGATGCCGACGAACGCCAACCCGAAGTGCAAATTCGCCCGGATTGGGAGCGCTTAGCCGCAGTGGGCCTGACGACTCAAGATGTGGGCGATACGATCCAGACGGCCCTAGAAGGATCTGTACCGACTCAACTCCAGCGCGGTAACCGCTTAGTGGATGTACGCGTCGAACTTAATCAAGATGCGGTGCAGCAAGCCTCTGAGTTGGCGCAACTGCCCTTGTTTGTATCAGACGATCGCCGCGTGCGACTGGGTGATGTGGCTCGGATCGAGGAAGGTCAAGCCCCCGGCGAAATTCAGCGCATCAATCAACGGCAAGTGTATATCGTTGCGGGTAGTTTGAACGAGGGTGCTAGCTTGGGTGAAGCCCTTGAAGAAGTCAATGCCGTTCTCTCTGAGGTGGAATTACCGGAAGGTGTAACGGTGCTGCCCAGTTCGGCGGCGGAGTCGAGCCGTCAGTTGCAAGACTCTCTCAAGACCCTCGGTGGGCTGGCTGCCTTCCTGGTCTTCGTGGTCATGGCGGTGCAGTACAACTCCTTGATTGACCCACTGGTGATCATGCTGACCGTGCCTTTAGCCCTAGCAGGTGGCATTTTAGGGCTGTATGTCACCCAAACCGCGATCGGAGCCACGGTGGTCGTCGGAGCCGTACTGCTGGTGGGGATTGTGGTCAA
>DATNPE010000126.1:0-2978 GCA_036703355.1 Allocoleopsis sp.
GCCTCATTAATCCGTGCCGCCATTCTCTCCTTATCCTTGTCGTCTTTGCAGGCAATGATGCCACAATGATCGGGTTGTAAACGGTGGAGTCGGAAGAAATCGTCTCGGTTTAACGTTAAAACTGTACGCTCTTCACTTACAGCAAATGCCAACACTTCTGCATCAGGAATCTTCAGATTTGCTTTCCCTGCTTCTTGTACTGTCAGAATATCGTGACCTAAAGCGCGTAAGTATTCTACCACTCGTTTTGGAAACTGCTCATCGGCATAGAGACGCGCCATTGCTCAATCTTCCTCATTCCTGTTAATTGCTATTGCAATCTCGTCAGGATAAGCTTCAGCATAAGCCCATGCATTTGCTAAGTCAGTAGCCGATAGAGTGGGATAGTCATATAAAAGCTCTGCTTCAGAGGTACCTAAACGACGCGCATTTACCAGTACCCAAACAGGTATGCGAGTGTTAGTAATACAAGCATCACCACCACATACACCGGGAGTCTTTTCTATTCCTTTCCAAGTGTTGCTTAAACTTTGGACTAGGAGTTGTATCGCCTGAGCTTTCTCAGTGGGAGTTAACGCAAGGAGTTGTGGTTCTAATTCTTTGAGTGTCATAGTTAATATTACGTTTTTTCTAGTGCAGCGCAGCAGACATAAGTGACCAGTTAATAAGGCAGCCAACAGTAGAAAGTATAAGCTTTTCTTCCTTCTGCGATATTCGGCGAGCCAGCGCGCCGAATCCTCTGCCTTCTGTCCTCTGCCTTCTTGTACTAGTTTCTATTTTCTCGCCAACCTCGTGATCACACTGAGGAGCTGAAGCGGCTCGATTGGTTTGGGAACGTGCATCTGAAACCCGGCAGCAAGGGCTTGAAGCCGATCATCTTCTCGGGCATAAGCGGTAAGCGCCGCAGCAGGTATTTGTCCACCTTGTTCCGAAGGGAGCGATCGCACTCGACGCATTAAGGTATAACCATCCTCAACCGGCATACCGATGTCACTCAATAACACGTCAGGTTTCAGGGTTGGTAAAAGTTGTATGGCTTCATGGGCTGACGTTGCCGTGGTGACAGTAGCTCCATATTGCTCTAGTGCCGTTTTCAGGAATTCGCGGGCGTCTGGCTCATCATCAACCGCGAGGATTTTGATTCCACTGAGATTGAGCGTCGTATCCGAAGCCGTTTGTCGTTGCAGAGAGAGATTACCTAGATCGCTGGAATTGGAATAATCCGGTAACAGGGGAAGTTCAACGGTAAAGGTGGCTCCTTGTCCTTCACCCTGGCTTTCGGCATAAATCCTACCCCCGTGCAATTCTACTAAATTCCGAACGATCGCCAGTCCCAGCCCCAGCCCTCCCTGAGTTCGGGTTGTCGTCGCATCGGCTTGGCGGAATCGCTCGAACACGCGAGGTAAAAAGTCGGGATTAATGCCTTTGCCGGTATCAATCACCTGAATTTGAGCATAGCCGTTCGCTTGCTGCAAGCGAATGTCTACCCGTCCACCTTGAGGGGTGAATTTAACAGCATTGGAGAGTAGGTTCCAAACGATTTGCTGTAAGCGATCTGGATCGCCGGAGACAAAACTCACACTCGGATCGAGGTGAGATTCAACCTGGATGGATTTGGTACTAGCCGTGGGACGAACGGTATCTAAGGCTGCCTCAATCACGGGAATTAGATGGGTAGGATGCAGATTCAAGCGAACCGTACCTCGGATAATTCGCGAAATATCCAACAAATCTTCGATCAACTGCGTTTGGGCTTGGGCGTTGCGTTCAATCGATGCCAATGCCTGTTCCGTCTTTTGGGCATCAAGTTTCCGGGTACGGAGTAGGCGAGACCATCCTAAAATACCGTTGAGGGGCGATCGCAATTCATGGGAGACGATGGCTAAAAACTCATCCTTCATCCGACTGGCGGCTTCGGCTTGCTGGCGTGCGACTTGCTCTCGAATGAGTAAATCGGCTCGTTCCGCCTCAATTTGTTTGCGATCGCTAATCTCGAGCAGCATTCCCAACATGCGAGTGGGTTGTCCGGCGGCGTTGTACTGGAACCGCCCGAAGGCGGACACCCAACGCACGCTACCATCAGGCCAGAGTACTCGATACTCGTCTTTGTAGTCTCGGTGTTCCACCATTGCCGTCTCAACCGCTGCTTGGACGATAGGCAAGTCGTCTGGGTGAACGCGGTTAACCCACTCTTGGTACGTCCGCTTGGGTGTTCCGGGTTCATAGCCAAAAATCATTTCATGGTAGGGAGTCCAGATCACGTCATTCGTCTGCAAATCCCAATCCCACGAGCCCATTCTGGCGGCATCGAGTGCCAGACTCAAGCTTTCCTGACTTTTCCGCAATGCCGCTTCAGCTTGCTTACGCTCAGTTAGGTCAAGAATAAAGCACATCCAGTGAGGGGGAGTTCGCGTGAGTAGTACCGCACCGATCAAAACGGGAACGCGAGAGCCATCCTTGCAGATATATTCTTTCTCAAATGGACTACAAACTCCAGAGCTTAAGAGCTCTTCAAAGCCCTTTTGACTGGGTTGGGCGTAATCGGGTGGGGTGATATCTCGCCAATTCACCTGTCCTGACAGTAACTCTTCGCGGGTGTAACCCACCATGTTGAGAAAAGCATCATTGGCGAAGGTAATCTGCTCCAAGTTCACTTCAATAATGCCAATGATGTTGGACTCAACGAGTTGTCGTAGTCGAGTCTCACTCTGCCGCAGTGCTTCTTGTGCCTGTTTGCGCTTGGTTAAGTCAATGACGCAACACACTCCTTCTTCACCGTCATCAAACATCGCTGTGCCAATTTCTACCCAAACCCGACTACCATCCTTGCGGAAAAACTCTTTCTCAAATGGCGTACTAACCTTTGTTGCTCGAAGCTCTTCCACAGCTTGTTGGGTGCGCTCGATATGTTCGGGTGGGGTTAAGGCATCCCAACGTATCTGTCCCGCCAACAGTTCTTGGCGAGTGTAGCCAACCAT
>DATNPE010000127.1:0-2485 GCA_036703355.1 Allocoleopsis sp.
ATGGGCTGATGGGGTGATGAGCTGAATTTGGACTTAGCTGAAGGCTGTACTGACGCTAAGAATTTTGAGTTCATCTCCTACCTGCAAAATTTTATCGGCTTCTGATTCGGGAATGTTAGTGTTGACACTCAAGCGGTAGAAGTGATTGAAGCGAGATACAACTACCCATGAAGGTAAGGCTTCTTGACGTTTGGCGATGAATAGTTTCTGAAAGTCTGTATCAGCTTCGCCAGTCAGAGAATTTCGTGTTGGTACGACACAACGCTGACAAGGATTAATTCCCTCAAACTGAATCGAGCCAATTTGAAACTGAATCCTATCGTCGGCTTTGCCAAATAACTGGTCTTCCCAAAACGGCGGAACATCGGCAATTTCAACATTGGCTCGCAGGCGTCGGCGCATTTCATGACTGCTAATTTCGGAAAACCAACCAGCGACAGCTTCTATAGTGGCAGTACTAATAATAGTTGGGCCAGAGGCATTTGTATCGTCAGGAAAGCCTTGAACGGAGTTTTGCCGCAAATGTACAGTTTTGCCGAAATAGTTGCTCAACCACGCTTCGATCGCAGACCGTTCCTCATCCAGGTGGAAAACGTGGGTTTCTTCTGTTCCCTGAACCCGTAGGGAAACGGTACGATGATCGAGGTCAAAGCAGGTTCGGAGCAAGTGAACCTTAGGATTACGTTTGCCATTAACAAATCGCCCTTGTTCATCAAAGATAGCAAACTCGCGATCGCACATTAGGGCACCACTTTTGAGAACCGTTGCCTGGTTCACTGCAATACCATCCAAGGATTTGATGGGATAAATCAGAATTCGGGTGAGATAAGGCATGGAAAGGACAGAGGAGATTTCTATCAGATATTACTGTGTCTCGTTTTCTGGCGTTTCTTCCAGTTTCAGGGTACCTTTCTGCTGAGGTGAAACTCGAGAGCGCTTTTGTTGATTCCACCTCCCCGCTTTACGCGCCGCTTCCTTCAAAAGATATTCAATCTGAGCATTCACACTCCTCAACTCGTCCGCTGACCATTTCTCCAAAACGTGGTAAAGTTTGGGGTCTAAACGCAGCAAGAACCGCTTTTTCTCGCTCATGTATAGAGACTACCCGTGTTAACCACTGGCTGCGTGTTCTGCTCTGAAGTCAGAACCACCAGCAAATTGTTAATCATAGCGGCTTTGCGTTCCTCATCCAACTCGATAATTTGCCGTTCGCTCAATCGTTTCAGCGCTTCATCTACCATCCCCACGGCACCTTCAACAATCTGCCGCCGTGCGTCAATAATCGCTCGTGCTTGCTGGCGTCGCAGCATCGCCTGAGCAATTTCAGGAGCATAGGCTAAGTGGGAAAGTCGAGCTTCCAGTACTTCAACTCCAGCAACGTCCAGCCTCGCTTGCAATTCTTTTTTGAGTTCGTGAGCTACTTCGTCGCCAATTCCCCTCAAAGAGGGGACATGATCGGGAGCATCGTAAGGGTAGCGAATCGCTAACGTCCGAATCGCTGTCTCGCTCTGGATGGCGACGAACTCCTCGCAATCATCAACGGCAAATTTAGACTTTGCTGAGTCTACGACTTGCCACACCACTACAGCAGCAATCTCAATGGGACTGCCTTGAGCATCATTGACTTTCAGAATCTTGCTATTAAAGTTGCGAACTCGCAAAGACACTTTGCGCTTGCTGGTAAAGGGGTTAGTCCACCAAAACCCTGCCTCGCGCACAGTACCGACGTAACGCCCAAAAAAGACGAGTACGACTGCCTGGTTTGGCTCAACGGTAAAGAACCCCGATATCGACGGAATGACCACAGCGATTAGTATTGCTCCCAACCCTGCACCCAGCTCTGCTAGTCCTTCTCCCAAAAAATCCGCTACTTTGGCACCTGTTTCCAATACTGCTGCCAATCCCTGTATTGCCGACCAAGCGAACCATCCGCCCAAACTCGCTAGGGCTAGTACGACGATAAGAGCGACAAAGCCGTTGACTTTGAACGCAGGAATTTCTCTCATCTGCTCCATTGTCTACTCCTACGATGCTATGTTTTTGTAATCATTATGATATCATAATGACATTAATTAACACTTAACCCAGTTGGGCTTAAAGAAACCGCCGAGAGCGTTTAAGCGGACATGATATAAGTCTTAATTTGACTTCGCTCTAGCTCAAACTCAGGAGACTGATGCTAACAACCTTGGAACTACGCTGGTTTTCTCAGGGTTCACCACCAAAAGAGGTAGAACACTGGTTTAATGTGAATTGTCCCGGTGAACTATTGGGGTCGCCAGAAGCACGGGAAGACTTGTATCTTTACACGCCGGATTGCGAGTATCTCAATATCAAACTGCGCCAGGGAAGTTTGGAAGTGAAGTGGCGCAAGGCAGAGTTGGGTATCCTGCGATTTGGCAATTGCTGGGAGGGGAAGGTTGAACAATGGCTGAAGTGGATTTGTGAAGACCCAGACAAACAGAGTATGATGCCAGTCAATGTT
>DATNPE010000128.1:0-6603 GCA_036703355.1 Allocoleopsis sp.
CTAGCTGATTTAAGGTCAGATTGGGGGGCAATACTGGAGTTGGAGGGGCAACCAACTGACTAGTAGATGTGGCTGAATTGGCCCTGAGTATCGGGGTTCCCGTTGAGTTCACGACCCACAGATTGCGAAAGTCAGCAAAAATTGCCTGGGTAAGTTCCAAGCTTTGCTGCAAGGCTGGAGTGGCAGTTTCCAGCGGCGTTCGAGCCGCTAATTGGGCCAGCTCTGTGACTGCTTGAAGATGCTGGTCGTGCCACTCCTGGACTTCAACCTTGAGATTACTGGAAGCGACACTCAATTCAGCCGCAGAGGACGTTCTGATGTTATCCATGACTTGACGGCCATCCAGCACCATCAGCATCAGAGTCGGGAAGAAAACAAAGGCAACTAGTAAGTTGAGAATTGTCTGCTGCAAAGAGAGCGTGCTGATGGCTCGTGGGCGATCGACCCAGCGATGAATGGGGAGGTGAGTCAGCATTAAGCTGGCAATTAGGGCATTAAAAATACCATTGGCAGGTTGCTTCAGAAGAATGATTGTGGTTTGAACTGCATCTAAATGCAGGATGCGAGCGTAGAACAACCAAACCAAGGGCATCCCTACTAGCATCCAGAAGAGTGCGTCTAGTAAGACGATGTTTTGCCGCCGCCGATGGAAGAAGATGCCGACAAATACAGCTTCAGCGGTAAAGGTGATGATGGAATAGGGATGGTTCCAAAGGACATAGGTGCAGATACTAGCAAGAAAAGCCGCTAAGGTGCCCCAAATTGGACCATATAAACAAACCACGACCCAAGTGGCGATACTGCCAAAGAGGAAGTCAATATTGAAGAAAAAAGACCAATGCCAGTAGTTGCCTAGATAGCCCGCAATCACTAGCAAGAGGAACCCTAGAATGGTTCGATAACGAATGGCCCATCTTTTGATCTGTGGCAGCTTTTGCAGATTCATCGCCCCTCCCTTGCTATCTGCGGCAGTTGAGGAGAGTCGGCAGCATTCGCCTCAGCAGACAGCGACATCAGCTCATATCCACTTAGTAATTCCTCTTCTAGCTGTTTTTCTACCAGTCTTAGCTAATCGTTACGCAGTTTCTTGGTGTGGCGACTGCTGCTGGGTATCTGCCTTAACTACGAAACAAGCGGCTGTACTGAACTTCATGGGTCATACTGGCGATCGCTAAGCCCCACCCGCAACTCAATAAATCTCCATCATCGAGAACCACAATAGTTGGGGTGGCTGCACTCAAACTATCTTGCAGTGCCAATAAAAGCTGCTGCCCAGCGGTTTGTCCTAACGGAATTAACTTCACACCTGCATTCATCAGGTTGGTGGCCCAACTGTGGAGATAGCCTAAAACGGCTGCTTCTAGGTCAATGTGCCAACTGGCAGCGGCAATGCCAAAGGCGATCGCAAAGTTGCAGGGTTCGCCACAGGCTTGGAGTACAGGCGCTAATTCTGGCTGCAGCTCTTGCAGTAAGCGGCCTAGAGAGTAGCCCATTTGCCAGCTCTGTTGGCGCAACTCAGCAGTTTCTCTGGCGGCGGAGAGCCAAGCATTCCAGTAACGCAAAGCGGCGCGATCGCTTGCCTGAGTTGCGTGGTAAGCCCGCACCATCACTGCCGCTTCCAGCCGAATTGCCCCCACCTGCAACTCCTGTTGTAGCCAATGTTCCAAACTCAGTTTGTCGGCAATAATGCCTGCGGCGACGAGAGATTCTAAGCCTTCTGAATAGCTGTAGGCTCCAACGGGAAGGGCAGAACTGGCTAGTTGTAGCAAACTCAGCAGCGCTTGAGACGACAGACTAATGGGCATGGTGATGTCCGCTGTGCCCGTAAGCGCCCACTTCTGGCTGAAAGGTTGCCACTTCTGCGATCGCTTGTAAGCCTAAATGCTCCAGCATGTCTTGCAGCACTGGATCGGGTGAGAGCCGCAAATAATCGGCTGTAATTTCCAAGGGAACGTGACGATTACCCAAGTGATAAGCTGCCCGCAGTAAGTCTAGGGTAGTGGCAGCGGTCACCGTCAACACAGGTTCTGGCTTGGCAATCACTCGGACCGTGATATTTCCTAGAGCGGTTTGTAAGAGATCGCCATGATGTAGCACCGTCCCTCTA
Source organism: Allocoleopsis sp. (assembly GCA_036703355.1). Classification (GTDB taxonomy): domain Bacteria; phylum Cyanobacteriota; class Cyanobacteriia; order FACHB-46; family FACHB-46; genus Trichocoleus. The sequence goes on from DATNPE010000128.1 coordinate 2,108, forward strand.
GGTAATTGCAAGCGGACCTTTTGCTGATCTGCTGTCTCTAGTTGGTAACGGCTGCGGATTCGCTCTTCGGCGGTGAGGGCTAGGGTGAGATGAACTGCGATCGCAGCATCAGCAGGCAGGCGGTGGGTCAAGGTCAGCATGAGTCAAAACAGAATTTGAGAGGCTCCCTACTAGTCTTGTTTACTACAAATACTGGTGCTAATGGTTAACAGCACCAGGCCCAAAAAGTAATTTCTATATTTTGAATGAATGCTTTTATGCAGGAATCAGCAATCGCCCTTTTGGGTGATAGTTTTATTTTTAAGATCGATTAAACCGATAGCTTGATGATGAATATTGTTCGGATTCTAACTATATTTCTATGCTTGATCATTTCCGGAATAGAAAAGCTATTGCTTGATTTATACCCTATCCTCCTAACAGTTACTCCTCTAAGCCTCCTGCTAGGATTGCCGACAGATTCAGGATTACTTTAGTTGTCTTGAAATTGACAATTCATCGGTTGCTCAGCCACCCTCAAATAAGTTAGGCGCGATTCTTTGCTTGTCATTCAGTTTGCTTGTCATTCAGATTGATGTAATTGAGCTAAATTAGCTGAGTAATTGGCTCAAAACGTTTAGAAACTCATCAGTTCATTTCAGCCCCCAATGAACAGGTATGAACATTTTGATGCCTCCTTCAACAAGTAACCAATTTCAAACCAAAGCTTTTAATAGTGCTAGCTTTCAAACTCAACCGGGTGTCTCAATGCTACAGGTTGTCTTAGAAAGTTTAGATGGAATTTTGATTTTAACAGCGTCTGGAGCCTGGGTAGATGCGAATAGAGCCGCAGAGCAAATCTGTCGCCGTTTGCGGCCCTGCCCCGCTGCTGCAAAGGTTGTACCGCCAGAAATTTGGCAGGTTTGTCAATGCTTAATTGAGAGCCGAGAGCTGTTTCCTGAGCAAAATTTCATTTTGTTTGATGAAATTGTCACAGGTAGTGCTTGTACCATTCGGGTGCGGGTTCGCTGGATTGAGCTGGCTGAATTTGCATCTTCTTGTTTGCTCGTGACCTTGGAAGATTATCAACAGTCGATTCAGCAGGCCGCGATCGCAGAAGCTCACCGCTATGGCTTGACTCCCAGCGAAACTAAAGTCTGGTCTTTGTATCGAGCTGACTACAGCTACAAGCAAATTGCAGCGACTCTTTACATCACAGCCAATACCGTCAAAAAGCATATGAAAAACATTCATGCCAAGCGCAAATTGTGCTTAGGAGAAGACGATCGCTCCCTCGCCTAAGGGTCAGTCAGAAGGATCAAAAATGCCACCCTTGTCCATTCAGAGTGGCAACTAGAAACAATAGAGAGAAGGCGGCAGTCACGGGAAAAATTAACCAGATTTATCTTAATTTTTTCTTAAGTAAGTGTGAGGGTCAATGGAATTTCGGGTGTTGAGGGGATCGACTATGACGAGTCTAAAATCCCCTCTCTAAAGATGGTTCATCTTTCCCGGCACATCTACAAAATTAACTGGGTGACTCTGTTCAGCTCCGAAGATGGGAAGACTGAAATACCTTGGTTGCTACTTGAAAGGTTACTTAGCAGGTTTTTGCAGCTCTAGCAATTCAGCTTGTACCCGCTTTTCCAAGTTAGAATCACTTTGGACATTGACCGTAATGGCATTAAATCTGTCGATGCTGAGGCCATTACTCTCAACAATTTTTTTAGATTTATTGCAGTACTCAACTGCAATCACCCGAACATTTTGAGGCAGTCCTTGGAGACTTTTGGGCTTATGGCAAGCGATCGCTGGGATGCCATTGGAGCCAACAATTTTCTTGATGTCTCTGTAGGAAAGTTGGCGCACTTCTTCGACCGCCATGACGGCGCGCGCATAGCTTTTGAGTTCGGCTTCGCTAGGGACAGCTTGGGCGACTGCAGCTGTACTAAACATTTGAGCTGGGGAGCGCTCTGATAAGCTAGGAACCCATCCAGAAGCAAGACCCGCAGCAGCCAAGAAACCAATCACGAAGGACTGTGAGAACAGTTGCATACGAGGCTGTTGCAGTTTGGCGGTAAAGTTGCGAAGCATTGGAGGTTGAATTGACAAAAGGGAACGGCAAGAGTTCATCATAATCCGATGTGACAGAACAAAAACTAGAACAATCCCAAATCTATTCTTGTTGAACTATTTTATATAGGCTAAGTTCCAATCCCAGGATAGACATTTGACTCACGTTGGTCTATCAGCCATTAAATAGAGGAACTTGCCGAACGCTGATAGATTTGGCAAAGTTCAATCACTTTAGTTTGTAGAGTCGAAAGTTCTTCTGCGCCTTGCTTGAGGCTCATTTCTAATTCCAACAACAGGGGCAAGGTTTGCTGGAGTTGCTGTGAGGATAGCCCCCGGACTTCTTGTAGGAGAAAATAGATGCGTTTAGGATTGCTGACTTCGGCAGCCTGAGCGATCGCCCGCTCATCTCGTTCTCCAGCTTCCTGCATTAATTTTACCCACAACCAAGTACGGAACTGGCCAATTAAGGTCGCTACCACTCGGAGTGCTGGTTCATTCAGACTCAGGAGTGCGGCAACGAGTTCCAAGGCTTCAGCGACTTGGCCTTGGCGAATAGCTGCCGCTAGTTGCAAACTGTTTTGGGTATTGGCAACGACCAAGCTGGCAACGACTTCTGCCGCTAAAGGTTGGGAGCGATCGCCTGCGTAAAGCCGTAATTTTTCTAACTCGCTGTAAAGCTGACGAGAGTTATTGCCCACCGATTCAGCCAGTAGCTCAATACTCGGCGGCGCGAGTGCTACCCCAACGCTTTGAGCGGCTTGGCGTACCTGCTGGATCAGTTGGTCTGTTTTCCAGGGGGGAATGGGAGAAAATTCTTTGATCTCGGCATATTTTTGCAGCAGTTTCGTAGACTTCAGCCGACCATCCGGTTTGTTACGAGCAGTTAACAGCAAGACTGAAGTTTCGGGAATAGCAGGTAGGGTGCGTTCTAGCTCCGTCAAGATCGCTTCCGAGCACTGCTGGCCGATATTGGTGTTTTCTAGCCAAACTAACCGCTGGCCCATGCCAAATGGTGGCGTCAAGGCCTGCGTTAGGGCTTGGAGGATGGCATTGGGTTGCTCGGTGGAAATTTTGTCGAAATTAAAGCTGCTCCAATCTGGATCGAGGGTGCGATCGCGCAGGCTTGTAACAGCTTTTGCGATCGCGAAGTCATCTTCTCCCCAATAGAGGTAAATTGGCATACAGAGCACCTGAACGCGCGAGGCGATCGAGAGTTGGACGATAATTATCAAACATATGTGAATCGAGTGGTACGCCTACCCCTGCCAGAGACTTATCAATCTCAATTGCAAAACATTCAAGAGTCTCCGAAGTTTCAACTCCAAGAAGTCGGAGGTGAGCGGCAGGCAGTGGCTTTTCCTGGCTATACCGTAGTCACTCCTCCAGCAGGTGAGGAAGCTGAGAATCAGGCTTTCTACGCCAATTTACAGGCACTCCAAGCTCAACTTCAGCAGCAGCTTGATCCTAATTTATTCGTGCCCGTGCCGCCAGACAGCTTCCACTTGACGGTTGCGGATTTGATTTGGGATCACGCCTACCGAGATGCGGCCCAGAACCCGGAATTTGAGCAACAATTGCGCAATCGCATGGCTCAGAGTTTTCAGCAGTATCGCCGGATGCAGCCTCAACCTCGTCCGGTGCGCCTGCAAGCAGTCGGCCTCATTGTCATGCCACGAGCCATCGGTGTGGGTTTAGTTCCCAAAGAAGAGTCGGCTTACGAGCAGTTGATTCAGGTGCGCCGAGCGATTTACCAAAATCTGGACCTCATGGCTTTAGGCATTGAGCAACAGTATCACTTCACGGGTCATGTGACACTGGGCTACTTTGGCAGTATTTCACCAGAACTAGACCGCGATCGCCTCAGCCAGCAATTCACCGACTTAAATCAACAGTGGATTACTGAGAAGCCGCAAGAATTGTGGGCTTACCGAGCCGAACTGCGAAAGTTTGATGACATGACTCGCTACTACCGCGAATCCGATTGGCCCGCGATCGAAATTTAGGATTTGTACGGGCTAACTGGGGGGCGTAACTGTCCCTCAGCACCTGCCCAAGCTTCAGCCTGGGGGAGACAAAAAGAGTTTGCTAGCCTCTAGCCACCACAGTCCCACGCCAGTTCCCGCTAGAAATAGCAAACCCATCACACCTGCGAGCGGTTGCTGACCCAAGCCAGTCATCCAAGCCGCTCCCTTACCCGTGTACTTGATTGCCTGAGCTGTATCTAAGCTGGCAATGCCCCAGATCCAGCCTGCATGTAGCCCACAAGCGAGGCCCAAACTACCGCCATCCACCTGACGAGCCAGCACCAACACCATGCCCATCAGCCAAAGCCCTAGTAATTGGGGTGCATTCTCCAGCCCTTCCCAGACGAGGTGCAGCAACGCGAAGACGACACTCGCGATCGCGCCCGCCAACCAAAATGAATATTCTTGCTGCAACTG
>DATNPE010000129.1:0-3639 GCA_036703355.1 Allocoleopsis sp.
TTGCCCAAGGAATACTTTACGACTGGAGAGGGCAGCAACATGAGCTGGGTACAGACAATTTTCCAAGCCCTCGGTTTGCGATCGCTGCTGATGTCTTCCTTGCAACTAGAAGGATTTCACCATGCCGTGATTCAAGGGCCAGATTGCTGTGCGGTGGTGGTGAAGCAACCAGCTCGGTATATGGCGTTGCTGGTGCAGCAAACTGAACCGGGAATGATGACAGAAGCGTTCGTGCAGTGGGTGCAGCGGTTTGAGCCGAGCGTTCTCAAAACTCACCCACGCTTCCGAGCCGCATAAATGCCACTAGTTGTTGTAAAGCTTGTGTCAGCAACTCCAGACAAAAAATCTTTACATTTAGGTGAACTGAGTTAAGATGCTGGCAATTGATTCACAGCAGTCATTGTGCATGATCAAGGCTGTGAGGATTGCTAACGGCGATCTCTTGAGTCTGATTGAATTTGGCTGAGTGAATGCCAATCCTAAAGGCAACGGATGCTGAGAAAAAATACCTACAGATAGATTTCCAGTCTCCAATCCGCTGTCATACTCAGTGCTACTGTTATAGCTTCCTAGTTCTATGAGAATTGCCCAAATTGCGCCTTTGTGGGAACGTGTTCCCCCTTTTCGCTATGGTGGGATTGAGCTGATTGTGAGCTTACTAACTGACGAACTAGTACGGCGGGGGCATGAAGTCACATTATTTGCTTCTGGCGACTCGATTAGTACGGCTCAGTTGAAGTCAGTTCATGAGCAAGCTCTCAGACTCGATGAACGGATTAAGGAACCAGGACTTTACGAGCAGATGATGCTGAGCCAGGTGTATCAGCAGGCGCATCACTTTGATATTATCCATTCCCATGTCGGCTGTGCCGCTTTACCTTATAGGGGGTTTGTTAAGACGCCAACCGTTCACACCATGCACGGTATTTTTACACCCGACAACGAGAAAATGTTTCGGCAGTTTGCTTGGCAACCCTACATCAGCATTAGTGAGGCGCAACGCGAACCTAGGCTCGGTTTAAATTACATTCATACAGTTTATAACGGCATTGATATTACCGCTTATCCATTTCAACCTGAGGCTGAGCAGCCTGCCTATCTAGCTTTTGTCGGTCGTCTATCCCCCGAAAAAGGCCCTCATGAAGCGATCGCGATTGCCAAAGCCGTCGGTCTACCGCTAAAAATGGCTGGCAAGGTAGATGCAGTGGACCGAGAATTCTACCAGGATCAAATTAAGCCATTAATTGATGGGGAACAGATTCAATATTTAGGAGAAGTGTCTCACGCTGAAAAAGTCAAACTTCTCAGTGGTGCCAATGCCACGCTCTTCCCGATCACTTGGCGAGAACCCTTTGGTTTAGTCATGGTTGAATCAATGGCGGTAGGCACGCCAGTTGTGGGCATGGCCTTGGGCTCTGTCCCAGAAGTGATCGTACATGGCAAAACAGGCTTTATCTGTCACAATCGTGAGCAAATGATCGAAGCTGTCCCTGGGGCGCTTAAACTAAGCCGTCAAGCCTGTCGAGACCATGTGGTCAGTCGCTTTAGTGTCAACAGTATGGTTGATGAGTACGAAAAAGCTTACAAAATGGTTTTAAGGGCTGCTTCTACAGACCGTTAGTAAACAAGCGATCGCTAAAAACTATCCCTTCGACTAGAAAGCTTGGGTTGAATGACACCAGATATGATTGAGCTGGATGGCAAAACTTTCGTCCCTGCTGAGCAGTTACCGATTCCAGAATGGCCTTGTGTTTTAACGGAAAGACCTCAGCCGACTCTCACGCTAAAAGACGATGATCTGTTTCTGATTACCGATACCCTCGGTAACATTTCAGGCTGTTTAGAAGACGATCGCGCGGCGAGTATGGGTTTGTTCTGTCGAGACACTCGATTTCTCAACCGTTTGGAATTGCAAATCGAGGGGCGATCGCCAATTCTGTTGAGTAGTACAGCGGAAAAAGGCTTTGTCCTCTCGGTGCTTTGCGCTAATCCCAGAGTAGAAGACCGTTTGCAAGCAGAAACGATTGGGATTCAACGAGAAATTGTTCTCAATGGCGGTTTGTTTGAAGAGCTAAGCATCACCAATTACAGTACAGCTCCAGTGCAATTTAGCCTCAGCATTAGTTTTGATGCTGACTTTATTGACTTATTTGAAATTCGCGGCTTTAAACGCGATCGCCGAGGGCAACTGCTACGGCGAATTTCTGAAGCTAAACATATGGCTCCAGTAGAAGATTGGACTTCCTCAACCGAAGCTGAGTCCTCATCGCACTCAGATATTACAAGCGCAGTAAAGTCTCGGCCCGAAGTCGGGGAGCTATCTCTGGCTTATCAAGGCTTGGATGGCCTGCTGATGGAATCTCATCTGCAATTTGTCCACCGTAAACCCGATCAGCTACATGGCTATACCGCAGTTTGGCAATTGGAACTAGAGCCTCACCAAACAGAAAAGTTGGGATACCGTCTGGAAATGCTGACCAGCAATCAGCCCACCTCGGTTGTCAGTACGCCCATGACCTTAGGGCAAGCGAGAGCGGCGGAGCTGATGGAGGAGCAAAATTGGTGTCAGCAAGTTACTCAAATTCGCTCAGACAAAAATACGTTTAACCAAATCATTGAGCGAGCCGAGCAAGATGTGTATCTGCTGCGCCAAACCTTTGGCAGTGGCAAAGCACTGTCAGCAGGAGTGCCTTGGTTTTCCACACTGTTTGGTCGCGATGCCATTATTGCCGCTTCGCAAACCCTGATCCTCGACCCTGCGATCGCCCGTGAAACTTTGCTGATTTTGGCGCACTACCAGGGCAAAGTAGATGACGATTGGCGCGAAGAAGAACCGGGCAAGATTTTGCACGAACTGCGGCTGGGAGAAATGGCAAGATGCCAAGAAATTCCCCATACACCCTATTACGGCACCGTAGATGCCACGCCGCTGTGGTTAATGCTCTATGCCGAGTATTATGCCTGGACTCACGACCCAGAAACCTTAGACAAATTGTGGCCCAATGCTTTAGCCGCAATGGACTGGATCGATCGCAACTGTAAAGAAATGGGCTATCTCAGCTATCATCGGCGCTCTAGTCGTGGGCTGGTGAATCAAGGCTGGAAAGACTCTGGCGACTGTATTGTGAATCGCAAAGGTCAACTGGCTCAAGGAGCGATCGCTTTATGTGAGGTACAGGCTTATATCTATGCCGCCAAGATCCGCCTTAGCGAAATTGCGCGGATGAAGAAGCGGCTGGATCTGGCCGATCGCTGGCAAGAAGAAGCGCAAGATCTCAAAGTTCGCTTTAACCGTGACTTTTGGCTGGACGACCAAGATTACTGTGCCTTAGCTTTAGATGGGGATGGTAATCCGGTGGACAGCATTACCTCAAATCCTGGCCACTGCTTAAACTTAGGTATCTTCTTCCCCGAAAAAGCTTATAGCGTTGCCGAACGTCTACAAGCGCCAGATATGTTTAATGGCTGGGGAGTTCGCACCCTGAGTAGCCTCTCACCTGCCTACAATCCGATGGGCTACCACATTGGCTCCGTTTGGCCCCACGACAACGCCTTAATTGGTTTGGGTTTGCGATCGCTCGGCTTGATTGACCAGACCCTAGAACTGGCGCAAGGGCTGATAGACATGACTCTGCATCA
>DATNPE010000130.1:0-2102 GCA_036703355.1 Allocoleopsis sp.
CTGAGTGAAACTGTAGAATCTGCTTTAGATAAGCTGTTTCAGGTGCGCTATGGAGCCGATCCGCGATCGCTGAAAACCTTTCCCCCTGCCCGCAATAACCGGGAAGCCAAAGCTCAAGATTGGCCTGGTCGGATTCCTGCGGTCACAGATACCAAGATGATCGCGGCTTGGAATAGTTTGATGATTTCGGGCTTGGCTCGTGCGGCTACGGTGTTTAATCAACCGGAATATTTGCAACTAGCAACTCAAGCGGCTGACTTTATTCGCCAGCAACAATGGTCCGAAGGGCGTTTTCACCGCCTCAACTACGATGGACAACCTCATGTTCCGGCGCAGTCGGAGGATTATGCTCTCTTGATCAAGGCATTGCTGGATCTGCATCAAGTGCGACTGAGCGGAGAAGTTTCTGTAGAATCCCAAGTTTGGCTAGAGGCAGCGGTACAAGTACAACAGGAGTTTGACGATCGCCTGTGGAGCCCTGAGTTAGGTGGTTACTACAACACGGCCAGTGATGCCAGCCAAGATCTACTGGTGCGAGAACGTAGTTATGCCGATAATGCCGCGCCTGCGGCCAATGGTGTGGCGATCGCGAACCTGGTGCGCCTAGCCCTTCTGACTGAAAACCTGGAGTATCTGGATCGGGCTGAAAAGGCACTGCAAGCCTTTAGCAGCATTATGGAAACGGCTCCTCAAGCTTGCCCCAGTTTGTTTGTGGCCCTCGACTGGTATCGCAACCAAACTTTAGTGCGAACCACAAGCGAATACTTAGATCAGCTTGCTCAGCAATATCTGCCGACAGCGGTTTACACGGCTGAAACGAATTTACCCACTGCTGCGATTGGCTTAGTGTGTCAAGGACTGAGTTGCAAAGAGCCTGCGACTAGCTTTGAGCAACTTTGGGAGCAACTGTTGCAAAGCCAAATGCGAACTACGGTTTAGTTTGAGTGTGAGTTCAAAGCAGGGGCGATCGCGATGGGCCATTGGGTGCGGGCGATCGCCTACAAAAACAGCAGGCATTCACACAGCGCCTGTCCTAGCAAACTAAGGGTTTGAGGGAGATGGTGCTGTTAGATTGGGGGCTGTAGGTGGGTAGGTGGGAGGAGAGGCAGGAGAAACAGGCGTATTCCAGGGTTGATTGGCGACAGGCTGACTGGGAGGAATCCGCTCAATCGTGATCAAGGCTTCCATCACGGCTTTGACAATCGGTGCGGCTACCGTGGAACCAAAGGCATCATCTCCTTGGGGTTCATCGATTACTGCGACGACCACATAGCGCGGCGCTTCCACTGGAAAAATGCTGACAAAGCTGGTGATTTTGGCATAGTCGTAATAGCCGCCGTTGGGATTCGCCTTTTGGGCAGTGCCCGTCTTACCTGCAATGCGATAGCCCGGAATTTGCGCCGCTTTTCCAGTCCCCTCATTGACCACAGACTCCATCATGGCGAGAACGGTTCGCGTGGTTTCTGGCGAAAAAATTTGCTGAGGGGTAGGCAGAGACGGTTGCCAGTAGGGTTGCCCATCTGTGTTGAATAAGCCACGCACCAAATGGGGGGTGACGAGTTTGCCACCATTGGCTAATGAGCCATGCAACTGCACCAACTGAATCGGGGTGAGAGAAAAGCCTTGACCAAAAGAAGTGGTGGCCGCCTCAATGGGGGAACTGACAAACTGCGATCGCTTCTTCAGAGATCCCGATATTTCGAAGGGCAAGTCAATGCCCACGGTCTGTCCCAAACCCAAGCGCTGCAACCAACTGTAGTAAATATCTGGCGGCATCTGCTGCACAATATGCACCATGCCCACGTTGCTGGAGTGTTGCAGAATCTGAGCGACCGACAATGGCCCCCGCGCCCCAACATAGTCGAAGTCATAGTCTGCGATCGGCCAGCCATCGACGTAAATTTGACCTTCGTCATTAAATACACTATTGGGTTGAATCGCTCCAGATTCTAAAGCGATCGCCACATTCAACGGCTTAAAGGTAGAACCAGGTTCGTACAAGTCGGTCAAGGCCCAATTCTTAAACAGCTCGACGTTGAATTTGTAGTACTGGTTGGGATCGTAGGAAGGCTCGGAGACAAACGAGAGGATGGAGCCATCTC
>DATNPE010000131.1:0-9248 GCA_036703355.1 Allocoleopsis sp.
CAACTACAGCATGGGCTTGCCTCAAGTTGTGGCAAAAGACAACGAGTAGAGGGGTTGCAGGCAAGATTTGATCAATACTTGATGACTACAAAGTCTGGACCAATCACTACAAGAAGGTTGGTTCCAGACTTTGTTTTACGAGTTTGCTAGATCGGTTGCCTTGGCTCAGCCCCAGTTACTCTAAGTTGGAAACTTCTGGAACTTCCAAACGGGTTGATGGCGGGGTTGAAGTGGTTTCTAGATCTGTTTCTAGATCTAATGAGTGACGCTTTTGCTCTAGAAATTGCTGCAACGCCACTTGCCGATTGGCCATGAAGCGGTTCCAGAAGCCTGGGTAAACTTTATCCATTGTTTTGGCGATCGCCCAAGCGTTCACATTCAACATTTTGTAGTGGGAACTGTAAGAATTTTGCAGAGCAGTGATTTGGTCTTGCAGTTCAGGGCTTTCTGGCCACTCTAAATCGGACAAATGTTGAGTTCGGAAAGAATTAAAGGGACGGTGAGGCATGGCGATCGCCAGAAAATGCAATTGCGAAATAAACGAGTAGCCCTAGCGTGACCAGAGCAGAAGCCACACTCAAGTCAGCGTTTGTTTTAGCATTGTACTCAAAGTCATGTTGAGTTCTGGAGCGATCGCGTCAGATTTTGTCTCAATCTCCTCAAATCAATCCTTGGTCCTATAAGCCCTGGTGGTGCCAGCCTTGGTCTATCTTGCTCACAGGCATTGCCATCATCACAGGCAGTTGGTTTCTGGCCCACACTCTTTGGTTTAGCTGCCTAGTCGCACTACCAATTCTGGCCTGGATGGGCTTCTTTATCTTCCTTTGGCCCCAGCTAGTGATCCGGAGCGGCATTTTAGAGGCCGAGCTGTCTTCAAAGGGGGCGATCGCAGAAGAATAGTGCCATTTTCCTAGAGCATTTGCTCTTTGCAATATTGCGATTTCTAATCAAACTGATAGCATTACGTCTATTTTTGAACCTTTTTAATTCAACTTTATAAACCGCAACTCAGGAAGTTCTGAAGATTGAAGCTTTTTCTGAATTAAGGTGTATGCTGTTTTTAATCGCTGCCAACCTAACGGGGTAGCATCGAAGTATCTCACGCTATAATGCTTTTCAGATAGAAGTAGTGGAAGAACAAGAGCCTTTAGAGTTGCTGCTGAGTAGCGGCCTAAGAAAGGGTGTTCTAGCCTGCTTCTGAAAGACTTTCTGCCGCCTGCGATTCCGCTGATTCCAGCACCTCAACCTTTATAGGAAGGTTCTGTTTTAGATTACTGCACTCGTTAGCGCCTGATTGCTGATTGTTCACTCAATCATCGATTCTTTTATCCGATTGTTCTGTAGGCGGTCTGCACCTCACCCGGCTGAGATGCACTCAGTCTACCGTTCTCCGACGTCAGCTTAAAGCCAGCAAAGTGTTAGAGGCGTAAGTGTTGTGGTGCCTTTACTGCTGCCAATTTTTGAGGAAATTGAATGCCAAAACAAATTATTATCGCTGAGCAGCATCGCATCGCTGCTGTTTTTTCTGAAGATCAAATCCAAGAGCTAATCGTTGCGACTGGAAGCCACCAAATTGGTGACGTGTACCTAGGCGTTGTTGAGAATGTCCTCCCTGGGATTGACGCAGCCTTTGTTAATATCGGTGACTCCGAACGCAATGGCTTCATCCATGTGACAGACCTCGGTCCCCTGCGCTTAAGACGTTCCGCCGCCTCCATCACTGAGCTATTGGCCCCTCAGCAAAAAGTCTTAGTTCAGGTGATGAAGGAGCCGACTGGTAACAAAGGGCCTCGGCTGACTGGAAACATCACCCTGCCCGGACGCTATTTGGTGTTGATGCCCTACGGTAAAGGGGTCAACCTCTCACGGCGCATTCGCAACGAAAATGAGCGCAACCGCTTAAGAGCTTTAGCCATCTTAATTAAACCTGCTGGCATGGGGCTGCTGGTCAGAACTGAAGCGGAAGGAATGGCTGAAGAAGCAATTCTGGAAGACTTAGAAGCACTGCAAAAACAGTGGGAAGCCATTTTACAAGAGGCAAGTTCTACTAGAGCGCCTGCCTTGCTGAACCGCGATGATGACTTCATTCAGCGGGTTTTGCGAGATATGTACAGCGGTGAGGTGAATCGCATCGTTGTAGATTCCCACACGGGCTTGAAGCGAGTCAAGCAACACTTGATGAACTGGAGCGGGGGGCGATCGCCGCAAGGGGTGTTGATTGATCAGCATCGCGATCGCATTCCGATATTAGAATATTTCCGGGTCAATGCCGCCATTCGAGAAGCCCTCAAACCAAGAGTTGATCTGCCTTCTGGGGGCTACATCATTATTGAACCGACCGAAGCACTTACAGTCATCGACGTGAACTCTGGTTCTTTCACGCGATCGGCCACGGCTCGCGAAACAGTGCTTTGGACTAACTGTGAAGCAGCAACGGAAATTGCTCGTCAACTCCGCCTGAGAAACTTAGCGGGTGTCATCATTGTTGACTTCATCGACATGGACACTCGGCGAGACCAGTTGCAAGTGCTAGAGCACTTCAACAAGGCGCTGAAATCAGACAAAGCCAGACCTCAAATTGCTCAACTATCAGAATTGGGCTTAGTTGAGCTGACCCGCAAGCGCCAGGGCCAAAATATCTATGAATTATTTGGCCGCACTTGCCAAACCTGCGGTGGCTTAGGACACACTGTGCACTTGCCTGGAGAATTGCCTCACTACGATGCTGATGTAGCCGAGCGATCGAGCACCTTTGGTATGCGAGAATATGCTCCACCCAGTACAGAGCCACGGGTGCGAGTCCGCGAACCGATTAACCGCGAACCGATCAACCGCGAACCACTAAATCCTGAACCTGCCTTCAATGCATGGGAAGGACGGGGGGACGATCTCGACTTTGAGGGCAGTGGCGATCCGCTAGAGCCAGATCTAACGAATCACCCCAATTATCAGGAACGGGGTGGCCCTGGGAATAACCGTCGTCGTCGCCGTCGTCGAATTGGCCTCAACTTAGGTGAAGGTGAAGCTGCACCCAAGGGGCCCGTCAATCCGAGAGAAGTGATTCCTGCGAAGGCGATCGCCGGCAAAGCCGAGTTTATCGCCGAGTCAGAAACGATCGCACCGTTAGACGAGTTTCCCATCGCTGCGCCCAAAGACGCGGAACCGGAAAGACCTGAGCGGGTCAAGTCTCCTAAGCGAGAATTTATCAAACCCGTGGTCGAGCCGCCAGAAGTCGTCACGGTGGAGATGACGCCTGAGGAGCAGGATGTCTTTGCCCTCATGGGTATTTCTCCCTTAGTCCTCTCGAACCGGGAAGTCAAAGATCCTAAATCGGCCATCATTCAAGTCACTTTACCTGGACAGGCACCGCCGCCACTGCCAAATCCGCCGAGTCCCACGGACAATGGCGGCAGCTCAGCTAACGAGTTTGCAGCACCTCGCATACCAGAGCCTCGCGTTGCCCCTCCAGTCAAAAATACGGCAACGGCTGTTTTAGAAACGGCACCCCCAGCCACAGCGTCCAAGGTAGAAGACAGGACAGAAGTCGCTCCAGTAGAAACCCCAGCTGCTGAAGTCACCTCTGCCGCAGTCGCAGAACCGGAAGACAACTTAGGGCCTGCCCGTCGCCGTCGCCGTCGCTCCTCGGCTGCTAACGGGGATAGCTAAGCTGGTAGGAGAGCGTTCAGGTGGCAATACAGGCTAAGCAGCTCAAACTATTGGCAGCACCAGACTTTGCGTACAGGCATGAGTTAATGGCTGGTGTGGATGAAGTAGGCCGAGGAGCTTTGTTTGGACCTGTAGTAGCCGCAGCGGTGATTTTGTCACCTGAAACGCTCTCACCTCTGATTGAGGCGGGTGTCACCGACAGCAAACAACTATCAAGCCAGCAAAGGCAGCAATTATCCCTGCAAATTCGGGCGGTGGCGATCGCTTGCCAAATCGGCATTGCTTCTGTGGCTGAAATTGATCAACTCAATATCCTGCAAGCCTCACTGCTCGCAATGCAGCGGGCGATCGCAAAGTTGCCCGTGCAGCCCAGCTTGTGTTTGATTGACGGCAACCAAAAAGTTCCGTCGCTGTTGATTCCGCAGCAAACGCTAATTAAAGGTGATCAACATTCCGTGGCGATCGCAGCAGCCAGTATTGTCGCTAAGGTTTGGCGAGATACCTTCATCGCTCGTCTAGCAGCTCACTACCCAGCCTACGATTTGATGGCCAATAAAGGGTATGGCACGGCGCGACACCGCCAAGCTTTGCAGAAGTTAGGACCATCCCCCCTGCACCGACGTTCGTTTAGTCCTTGTCGGGTGAGTCAACTTGAGACTATATCCTCCACTGAGGCGATCGCACCCACAGTCGTTCAACTAGAATTAGGCAGTTAAGATGCCCTAAGTTGTCGGGCTATTGACTGGCAGATTCGTGGGTTGCAGGGTTGTTCTCTCAGACTGAGCCTGCACCCATCGGCAGTAATCTAACAACAGTTGGTGCATCAGTCGTTGCTTAATAGTCAGCAAAACACTCTTCAGCAAACCGTTGCCTGTCGCTTCTAGAATTGGGCGAGGCATGAAGGAAAATGGCGGTGGCAGTTCTACCTTGACCTCTAAATTAGCCTGCCCTTTTAGGTGCGTGACACCATACAACAGCACTGGAGACAGCTGCCCCACTAGATTGAGACTAAAGCGCTGGTTAATATATTCCACCCCCCGAATCTCGCAGCCGACAGACTCTAGATGGACGGTGCCTTCGCGCTCAGCCCATACCCTCATGTCTACGGTTGGCTGAATGCTGAGATTCATGAAAGACAGGGGTCGCATGGTTAAGCGAAAACATTCTTCGCTCAGCAACTGCACTCGACTGGGGTCAGCCAAAGCATTCACAAGGCGCTGGGGTTGACGCAAATAGTGTTGAATTGGAATGGGCTGCTCTGGAACAGCGATTTCCACCCCTTGGGATGCTGTGAAGCGAGTGTACATGCGAGGATAAGTGAGGGTGTTGATAGATATTCATTGAATTTTACAGTTTTTTTAGAGAGTGCATCTCAGGCTTTTGAATGAAGCAGTAGCTCCACCCTTGTGTAGACTGTGTTTCGAGCAATCAACTAATGTTGGCCCCTTAGACTCACTTTTTAAGAATCTTCATAGAAAGAATTATTTTAGTCCACAAAACCATAGCGCCATAGTTAGACTTCATGACGGTATCAATTGCCCATTTGGGACCTTCTGGCACGAATGCGGAGACAGCAGCCCTGGCCTTTTCTCACCATTGGACTCAAGCAACAGGACAGGAAACCCTGCTTTGTCCTTACTCCAACATTGGTCAAACCCTGCGGGCTGTGGCTCATGGGGATACTCAACTAGCCGTAGTTCCTGTGGAGAACTCGATTGAGGGAATTGTTTCTATTACCTTGGATATGCTCTGGCAACTGGATCGACTGCAGATTCAGCAAGCTTTGGTTTTACCGATTGTGCACGCGCTGCTGTCCCGTGCAGACAATCTGGAAACCATCAAGACCGTTTATTCTCATCCCCAAGCCTTGGCTCAGTGCCAAGAATGGCTAGAAAAATTTGTCCCTCAGGCTCAGTTAGTTGCGAACAATTCCACCACTGAAGCGCTGCAATTTTTAGATGATGACTCAACCATTGCGGCGATCGCCTCTCCACGAGCCGCCCAGCTCTACAACCTACCCATGCTGGTCCACCCCATCAATGACTATCCGGGCAACTGCACTCGGTTTTGGGTGTTGAGCTTAGATCTTGCGCCTGGTGGCACCCATACTTCCCTCGGTTTTAGTGTGGCGGCTAACGTACCTGGCGCTTTGATGAAACCGTTGCAGGTGTTTGCGGAGCGAGGCATTAATCTCAGCCGCATTGAATCGCGTCCGACCAAGCGATCGCTCGGCGATTATCTGTTCTTTATGGACTTTGAAGCCGATTTGCGAGAACCCTTTGTGCAGGCAGCTCTATCAGAACTTAAAACTTATACTGAAACCCTCAAAGTTTTCGGTAGTTATTCTGTTCAAGATATTGCCCTGAAGCTATAACCCGAATGAAATAGCCTCCTAAATTTTATGCTCTTGGAGTGTCATTTCATACTGCGCTAGCTAGGCAAAAAGCATGATTAGAGCTGGTTTCGTCAGCAATAATAAATATTAAGGTTCTCTCCATTGTTTAGGGGAAAAACTATCCTGTAATTAAAGTTTTGCATCCAAATTAATTGAATTTTTTGGAAACAATTCTGTCAGTTGGCGTGAGGTAGTTGCTAATTATTCCATGCGTTTAAGAGAGCTGGAGTTAGGAAAATGTCAAAAACTATCGCCAATCTAACGCTCCCATTAGTTTCTCTAGAAATTGAAAACGTTTTAGATACTTACCACTACCACCCCTACCGTCAGGCATTTGCCATCCCAGAATTACGGGAAAAACTCACCGCCTACGTCCTCAACTGTGTGCCAGCTTGCTACGGCATGATTGAGGAGAATAGTGAATTGGAGGCAGATCCAAGCGTAGTTCCTCGCTCTCTGCGCGATCGCTTACGCTTAGTTGTGATGGAAGGAATAGAGTACCTCGTCGAAGAAAATGCTGACTGGGTTAGTCATCATATTCCCGCAGAAGTGAACTCAGGCTGCGCTCCCTCCAACTGGTTCGGCTAGGAGGTGGTTCTGGTGTCATGGCTCAATAGCCCGAAGCAACGAGGTCCAGTTGATGTACGCACTCAACTCGCTCAACTTGGGTGGTCCAGCTACCATCTGGATAGAGGTTGACTAGGCGAAAACCGGGGGAGTTACAATCCAAAGCGAAGTTGTTGCTTTCAGGCTCAAACTGAATCGAAGTAGAGGGGGTGCCCAAGCAGCTAACCCCCTGACGCTGTTGGCAAAATTCCTGATGGATATGGCCAAATAGCACCAGTTTTACTTGAGGGTAGCGATCGATCACGGCCCATAATGCCTCTGGATTGCGTAGTGTACTGGTATCCAGCCATTTGGAGTTCACCAAAAATGGAGGATGGTGCAGCGCGATCAACGTAGGGCGTTGGGGCAGCTGCTGCAATTGTGCATCTAGCCAATCCAAGCTCTCATCGCTCAATTCCCCATAGACACATCCGGGTACGCCTGAGTTGAGCAACAAGAAATTCCAGCACCCGACATCAAAAACTTTTTCTGGCATCACGGGAAACTGATGCAAAACCTGTTGCATCATCGGTAGGCAATCATGATTACCTGGTAGCCAGTAAACCGGAATGCCTAAAGGGAGCAAAGCTGCTTGTAATCGCTCATAGGCGATCGCGGTTCCATCTTGGGATAAGTCTCCTGTCAACAGCAGCAGATCCGGTTGAGGGTCTAAGCCGCGTAAGCGTTGTAAAACGGCTTGAAATGATCGGTCGGTAGGCAACCCCAACAACTCCTGCTGCTCGTGAGCAAACAGGTGAATATCAGTGACTTGGGCAATCAATAAGGGTGAGTTTGAGGTCATAAACACCCAACCAGATAGATAGATTTTCTCATGATCTCCAAGTTACTCCTGCATGACGGCTCTGATTGCGATCGCTCGCTTTATTTTTTGTGATGTTTATCACATTAGGTTGGGAATAAAGGGCGATCGCCCCTCACCTACAAAGATTCAGATTGACTTTCAATATGATTTTTTTGAAATAAAATTCAATTTAGGTGATAAATTCCCGGAAAGATTTGATATACTTGTGATCCTGAAAGGTTGGCGGCATGGCCAAGTGGTAAGGCAGAGGACTGCAAATCCTTTACCCCCAGTTCGAATCTGGGTGCCGCCTTTGAATACAACGAAAATAGTGAATGAATGAGAGTCAGATTCACTAACTCCGATGACGTAGCACTGATTTTCTCGTTCATTCCGAAGAAAGCAGAATTGTGATTTGACAATCAGCCAGTCATAGCAAAACTGGAGGATCTCTACAATCCTCCAGGCAAAACTTTTGTTGTCTCCAGTAGGGCGATCGCCTATAACACCTTGCACTGGCCGTAGTGCCGCAAGAGATGATCGCAAAGTACCAAAGCCATCATTGCTTCTACCATCGGCACGGCTCTGGGTAACACACAAGGGTCATGGCGACCTTTGCCAGCCAGTGTCGTTTCTTCGCCTTCGTTGGTGACAGTGCGTTGCTCTTTCCGGATTGTCGCTGTAGGTTTGAATGCCACTCGAATCACGATGTCCTCACCATTAGAAATGCCACCCTGAATGCCGCCAGAGCGATTCGTAGCGGTGCGAATTTCACCTGTTTCATCAATGTAGAATTCGTCGTTATGCTCGCTGCCTGTCATCAAAGTGCCAGCAAAGCCAGAGCCAATCTCAAATCCTTTGGTCGCAGGGAGCGACATGACGCTTTTGGCTAAGTCAGCTTCCAGCTTGTCAAAGACAGGGGAGCCTAAACCTTTAGGGACGCTGCGCGCCACACATTCGACCACACCCCCTAACGAATCGCCTTGATTACGAGCTTCTTCCACGATGGCAATCATTCGCTCGGCGCACTCGGCATCCGGGCAGCGAACAATGTTGCTTTCAACTTGCTCTAAAGTTACGGTTTTCGAGTCAATTACGCCTTCCAAATCTTTGATGCGCTTGACGTAGCCGACAACCTCAACGCCCGCAACTTCCTTCAGAATTTTCTTAGCGATCGCCCCTGCTGCCACGCGACCAATCGTTTCTCTCGCCGACGATCGACCGCCGCCCTGCCAGTTGCGAATGCCATACTTCGCATCGTAGGTGGCATCGGCATGAGAAGGGCGGTATTTTTCCACCATCTCGTCATAGTCTTGGGAGCGAGTGTCTTTATTCCGCACCAAGATCGCGATCGGCGTACCTAGGGTTCTACCTTCAAATACGCCTGATAGGATTTCGCAGGTGTCGGCTTCTTTGCGAGGGGTGGTGATTTTGCTTTGTCCAGGACGACGGCGATCGAGTTCAAACTGGATTTCTTCGGCGGAGATCTCTAGTTTGGGGGGGCAACCATCGATCACGACACCTACCCCACCGCCATGAGATTCGCCAAAGGTTGTGATGCGGAATAAATGTCCGAAAGTGTTGCCCATATTTCTTTACATAACGCAGGAACTCTGATCTTAGCAGGGTTACGTATCTGCCATGCAAAAAGCGCCCCCCGTGAGGAGAGCGCTTCTTTGTTCGCTAGAGACTAGCTGAAGATTAACCGTGGATGGCAGGTGCGGTCAGCGCTACAGGAGCAGCTTCGCCAGCAGCCAGGTCGAGGGGGAAGTTGTGAGC
>DATNPE010000132.1:0-9134 GCA_036703355.1 Allocoleopsis sp.
CGGCCCTGGCGACAAGCACAAGTTTGTCATCAAGTCTTGACCACTGACCAAGGGCACCGGATGGGCCACTGGGTCTTCAGGATGCAAGAATCGCTGAATCAGCACCGAGAGCACCGAGAGAGGCACGTCTGCTGCTAGCGATCGCACCATCAACGCAGGAAACACAGCCCCCACGGCTTGAAACAGAAAATATTGCTCTCGGCAAGACAGACCAGCTGTAACGCTAACTGCTTGTAACTGCGGCAAAAACTTAATGATCGTCAAGGCAGCTTGAATCTCAGCCCGACTGTATTTCAAGTTTAGTAACTCGGCCTCCGCCTGAGCCAGGTCTGATGCTAACAAACTGGCTAACTTGGCAACAGTCACCCAAGTCCGCTGATCACCTGCCAGTTTGGGCTTAGCCGCCTCAGGCACATCAGGATACGAGGATGACTTCCCAAAACTCTGAGATGCTGATTGCTTGGCATGTTTACGACCTGTCTTGGCGGTGTGGCGCAGCGAGGCAATCAGTTCAGCTCCCAAGCTAGGCCAAGCAGCTGACAAAGTCACCACAGCGCGATCGATCGCGGCAATTTGAGCCAAACTGTCGGCAGTGGCGTGAGGAAACCAAGCTTGCAGCAACCCATCTTGCCAAGCTGCGGTCAGCCAAGGTGTACCCTGAGCACTCCCCAACAAATAGTTGAGTTCTGACTGAATGCGTTCCGCCGCCACCTGGCTGAGCAGGGGAGAAAACTGACGAATCACGGCTCTAGTCTCGGCATCCAAGTCAAACCCTAGCTGAGCCGCTTGGCGATAGGCCCGCAACAACCGCAAAGGGTCTTCGCGCAAGTTTTCGGAAGCCACCATGCGGATTGAATTTTGCTTGAGATCGATAAAGCCTTGCAGAGGGTCGATCAACTCTTTGGTGTGCGGGTTGTAAGCGATCGCATTCACCGTAAAATCCCGTCGTTGCAAGTCAATTTCCAGACTAGAGCCCATTTGCTGCGCGAAATCTGCGGTGGCTTGCTCAAACACCACCCGCGCAATTTGCCGCTCTGCGTCTAATAAAACAAAGCCTGCTTTGTGATGATGAGCGATCGCCTGGGCAGTTTCTACTGCCTTTTCTGGCATGACAAAATCGAGGTCTAGATAATCGGCATGACGACCGAGCAGGGCATCTCGCACCACGCCCCCCACCAAATAAGCAGGCTGTGGCAACCACTGCAAACCGAACGGCCAAGTTTGGGGAGATAAAACAGATGAAGAAATTGAAGAAGAAGCGTACATGGAAACAAAAATCAATCGAGCGGCTAGCCAAGAATTGACTCGCCTAAGCTAGAGTAACAGAAAGACATGCGGGGTCTGGTAACCCTGCCTTGTCAACCGACGGAGAGGTTCTCATCATGTGCATTTGTGTGAACTGCCACTATGTAGACCGCTGCACTACGTACCATGCAGTCGAAGGGCAGCATCAACAGCCTCACCTCACAAATACACCAGATTTTGAAGCGGTTGAACCCACCATTAACGTTAATATCCGTTCCTCAGATGATGAAATTCAGATGGAATGGGATGTGGTGGGCTGTCAGAGCTTCAAACAAGAAACAGGCAAGTGGGCTAAACTGCGTCCCGGCGAGTTAGTACCCACCTAACTTGGCAGCGTCATGTTTTGCCTAGTTTAACTTCTTGCCAGGTGACTGGCCTCCAGCAATTTGACGGGGTTGGTCAGTGTTGCGCTGCACTCGCCGCAAAAGCTCACTCAGTTACCAGAAAATCTGGAGGGACGGCGTAGGATAAACTCAATGGGCTTAGGTTCCTATGGGTATGCGCTACTGCCTTAATCCGGTTTGTCGAAATCCACAAAATGCAGAATCCGCCAAGTTCTGCGAAACTTGTGGGTTCAAGTTGGTTTTGGGCGATCGCTACTACGCCATTCAACCGATTGGGCAAGGTGGTTTTGGTAGAACGTTTCTAGCCCTGGACGAGTACAAGCCTTCCAAGCCGCGCTGTGTAATCAAGCAGTGCTTTCCCCTGCCTCAAACCATTCGCAGTCCTACCAAGGCAGCAGAACTGTTTCGCCAGGAGGCAATTCGGCTAGAGGAATTGGGACACCATCCGCAGATTCCAGAGCTACTGGCCTACTTTCAGCAAGATCAATTTCAGTACCTAATTCAAGAATTTATTGATGGGGTCACCCTTGAGCAAGAATTAGCTCAAAACGGTGTGTTTAGTGAGGTGCAGATTCGGCAGTTTCTTAAAGATCTGCTGCCAGTGCTGCAATTTGTCCACGAACACCACGTCATCCACCGAGACATTAAACCCACGAATATTATTCGCCGTCGCTCTGACGAGCAATTGGTGCTAGTAGACTTTGGAGCTGCCAAGTCAGCCAGTAGTGCGGATCTTTCCCGGACAGGTACGAGCATTGGTAGCCCCGCCTTTGTCGCTCCCGAACAGGCGATGGGAAAAGCCATTTTCGCCAGCGATCTCTACAGCCTGGGTGTGACTTGCATCTATTTACTGACTCATACTCATCCCTCCGATTTATTTGACACCGAAGAAGGCACCTGGCTGTGGCAACCCCGCCTCAAGCAATCCATCAGCGGCAACTTAGGGTACATCCTCGATCGCCTGCTCCAAAGCGCGACCAAGAAACGCTATCAATCCGCTGCGACTGCCTTACAAGACCTACAGAATCCATCCTTACCCCTCACCTTGTCTTCAGCGGCGGCGATCGCTGATCATTCGCAAAACTCAGAACCCCTTCAAATTCCAGAGCCAACAGCCACTAATGCTGCAACCTCTTCGAACTGGCGTTGTGTGCACACGTTAGTTGGGCATTCTCGCTGGGTGCGATCGGTGGCCATAAGTCCAGATGGTCGAGTGCTTGTCAGTGGCAGTGGCGATCGCACCGTGAAAGTCTGGGACTTAACTACTCGGCAGTTGCTACACACGTTATCGGGTCATCAACACTGGGTGCGATCGGTGGCGATTAGCCCCAATGGTCTATGGATCGCCAGTGGCAGCAATGACAAAACTGTCAAAATTTGGCAAATTCGTAGCGGCAAGCTGTTATACACGCTGCAGGGTCATACAGATTGGGTGCGCTCAGTGACTTTTAGCGCTGATAGCCAATATCTAGCCAGTGGCAGTCAAGACAAAACCATCAAGTTCTGGCACCAAGAAACTGGCAACTTGCTCCAAACCTTAGTAGGTCATGAGCATTGGGTACTCGCAATCGCCCTCACTTCAAAGGCAGGGAATGGGGCAACGACCCAACATCCTCTCCTCGTGAGTGGTAGCCGAGACACCACCCTTAAAATTTGGCAACTCCAAACCGGAAAGCTCCTTCATACCCTGACAGGCCATACAGACGCAGTGAATACCGTGGTGCTAAGCCCAGATCAGCAATTGCTAGTCAGCGGTAGCCAAGACAAAACCATCAAAATCTGGCAACTCCAAACCGGAAAGCTCCTTCATACCCTAACAGGCCATACAGATGCGGTGAATGCTGTAGTGCTGAGCCCAGATCAGCAATTGCTGGTCAGCGGTAGCCAAGACAAAACCATCAAAATTTGGCAACTCGAATCTGGGACTCTCTTGGAAACTTTGGTCGGACAACGTACTTGGATTTGGTCAGTAGCGGTCAGTGCTAATGGCCAAACCATTGCCAGCGCTTGCGATGATGGCACCATCAAGATCTGGCAACGGGAATCTAGCAACATGATTAAATGACTATTGGCATTCGTCACTCCTAAACTCATTTTGACTTCTGACTCTTCCTCCGCTTCTAGCGCCCAATACGGTTTAGCAATACATACCAGTACCCCAGAGCTGGGCTTAGCATTAGGTAGCTTCACAGGCGATCGCCGCCACCAAGTCTGGAGTCTCGACCGGGGTTTATCGACTCATCTCCATCACTATCTCGGTGAGTTCATCGCTCCTCAAACCTGGGCAGATTTGGCTTTTATTGCCGTGGCACGAGGACCAGGCGGCTTCACGGGCACCCGCATTGGCATGGTCACAGCTCGGACTCTAGCGCAACAGCTAGAAATTCCCTTGTTTGCGATTTCCTCACTCGCCGCTTACGCTTGGGTTTCTACGAACCAAACCCCTGAGTCCCTACAAACACCTCAGGTGATTGCAGTGCAAATGCCCGCCCAACGGGGAGAGGTGTATGGAGCGGTTTACCAAATGACTGCCGAAACTGGTTTAACCCCCCTCCTAGCCGATACGATCCAGCCCCTGGCTGATTGGGAAGCGACCTTAGCAAGTTGGCCCACAGCCTATGAGTTAGTCAAAGCAGAAGGTGGGTTAGGTAACTCAGTGCTAGGAGTTTTAGCGCTGGCGGAGCAAAATTGGCAGCAAGGGAAGCGATCGCATTGGTCAGAAGCGCTGCCCTTTTATGGCCAACACCCCGTCACTAACCCATAAAACCCCACAAAAAAAAGACAGGAAGTGCCTGCTTCCTGCCTTAGTTGTTCACCCAGTATTTGCCCTATCAGTCAGCTCACGGTTATGACCCAGTAATATTTCTAGGAGCGTTTTGCATGACTGATACAGTCACATAGAGAATATACTGAGCTAATTCTAGAGGGACCGGAAAAATAAAAGTGAAAAATGTGACAAAAATCAAGATTTGGTTGGTTCTAGGTGCGATTTTACCAAGCCCAATCTTGAAAATTATCTCCCAGTAAGGAATTTAGCGATCGCTAGTTTATTGATTGAGTTTTACGTAAATTTTCTGAAATTGATTCAGGAGAATCACCGAAGCTATTTTCACTAGCGCTGTAGACTGCGAGGGTCAAGCGCATCTCTTAGACCATCACCCAACACATTAAACGAGAGCACCGTCAGAATAATCAACAAAGCTGGCGGCCAGACCAACCAAGGTTGCAGCACCAAGATAGAAGCATTCGTCGCAGCAGAGAGCATATTGCCCCAAGAGGGATCAGGCTGCTGAATTCCTAGACCAATCAAGCTCAGCACCGACTCCGCCACAATAAAACTGGGAATGGCAAGCGTCGCTGAAATAATCACGTAGGTCGCAGTTTGTGGCAGAATGTGACGCACAATGATGTAGAACGGTTGCCCACCCATTGCCGTGGCAGCCTGGACAAATTCCCGTTGCTTGATCGAGAGCACCTGCCCACGAATCACCCGTGCTAGACCTGCCCAGCTAATAAACGACGTAATCAACACAATCAGGAGAAATCGTTGAGCACTGGTCAGTCCAGGGGGGAGCACCGCCGCAAGCGCCACCAACAGGTAGATGCTGGGAATGGTCATTAACACTTCAACCAGCCGCATCAACAAGCTGTCAGCCAAACCACCAAAGAACCCAGAGATACCACCAACCAACATGCCTAGGGGAAAAGAAATTGCTACCCCAACCAAGCCAATGCTGAGGCTAATGCGTCCGCCATACAGCAACCGACTAAACTGATCTCGTGCTTGCTCGTCGGTGCCCAGTAAGTTGAATTTGGCTGGCCCCACGGCACCAAAGAGATGCCGCTTCAACTCCAGCCCCAAAATCTTGTAAGGATGACCCGCGACAAAAAGGCGCAGGAGTGACGGTTGACTCCGGTCGATAATTAGCTTGCGATCGCCCGTATTCAAATCTACTGGACCTTGAACCGTGGGATAAACATGCGGCCCGATGAACTGGCCTGCTTGGTTGCGCCAGTAGATTTGCGTAGGAGGCAGCAACGCGCCATCGGGTTGCGAGGCGTAGGGATCGTAGGGGGCAACAAAATCAGCGGCCAGAACCGCGATATAGAAAATTAACAGCACCAAAGCCCCAAATCGCGCCAAGGGGTTCTTTTTTAGTTTCTGCCACCAATCCATAACACTGCCACCTCATGCAAACCGACGAAAACTTGAGGACTTAGCGATCGCGCTGTGTCACTGTGGAACTCACCATAGCAGCAGGCACTTCCCCAGATCCAGCGTTGCCGCTATCTACTGCATCTGAGTTCACCAATTCTAGCGCTGTGGCATCCAGCGAATCAGGGGCCAGGGGATTGTAGAAAAATGAACCTGTTTGCGGTGGTAGCGTTGGGTCTAGAACCACCTCAGTAATACTTTTCACCACGCCAGTCAGAGGGATTGCCAAAATCACCCCTAACAGCCCTGCCACCTTGGCACCCAGTAACAACGACGTAAAGATAATCACGGGACTGAGGCCAGTCAAATTGCCCATCAAGCGGGGCGCTAACAAGTTGTCTTTTATCTGTTGCGTGGCGATCGCCACTCCCAACACTTGCAGCGCTAACCACCAATCAATAAACGCCACCACCACGCTCACGGTCGCAATGCCTAGGGTTGCGCCAATAAACGGAATCACTTCCATGACGCCGATAAATACGGCAAAAAGTAAGAAAAATGGCACGCGCAGCCACAAAAATGCCAGGGACAGCACCACCGCCATAAACAGCCCCAGCAGGAGTTGTCCCGCAAAGAACTGCCGGAGATTCCGGCGTAGCGAGTCGGTTAAGCAAGTGCGAATTTGAGGCGAAAAAATGCTCACCAGTCCTCGCCACACCCGTTCGCCATCCAGGAGCATATAAAACGAGATCACCAGAATCAAAACTAGATCCAGCGTCCAGTTGACCGTTCCCAATACCAAACCAAAGCCTTGCGCCGCGATCGCCTGTGCCCGCTCCCGCACCTCTGCCGACAACTGCTGCTCTAAAATCTGCACATCAAACGGTAAGTTTCGAGCCTCGCTCCACAACTGAAACTCGTCGAGTTGATTGCGCCCAGACTCCAACAAACTAGGAAAATTCGTCGCTAATTGTCGCGCTTGCTCAGAAACCGGAGGCGCGATCGTCAAGCCAATCACTGTCACTGTCAACCCCGCTGCCAGGTACACCAGTGCCGCTGCCATGCCTCTGGGTAAAAAAGCCTGAAGCTTCGCTACCGCATAATTCAACAAAAAGGCAATTAAGCCTGCGGTCACCAGAATACTAATCAGATCGCCGAAGTAGTTGAGGGCGTTAAGCGTTAACCACCCCGCAACCAACACCAGCAACCAGGTGATCAGAAGTTGTTGCACAGGAGAAAAAACACGATTCATGAGTCTGAAGATCTATCTCGCTTGACTAGCTGACCAGGATGGGGTCTTCGTGTTCTACCACAAAGACATTGGAGTACAGATTGGCAATAATTTGCTTCCCTTGCTGAGTTAATGACAAATAGTGCAAGGCATCTTTAACGTAGGGGTGCACCCCATGCCAATAAAACTTGGGGTAGTTTTTTCGCAGATCCGCAGGAGTCCGATAGCCCAAGGCTTTATTCACACCTGTCTCTTCAAACTCATAATACAGAGCACAAATTTTCTTCAGATAGCGCGGGTCACTCAGTTGACCGATCAAGTCAGAGGCTCGGAGTAAGCCTGGGTAGTTAACCGTGTCTTGATGGTCTTCTGCTGAGGGAACTGGGAAACGAGTCAGCTCAATGTTGTACTTAATCACATCGGCATCGATCAGCTTATGTCCGCCAAAACGCTCATCAATAAAGAGCTTGGCGCGATCGACGTGATAGGGAGTCAAGCTAGCGTCAGAAGAACCAGGCGCGAGGGGCACCATGCCATTATCTTTCCCCGTCGCATAAAAGCCATCTTTGTCTTGCCGACATACGCCTTTGACATAGCCAATATCGTGACAAACCAGCGAGATGATGAAGTGCAACCAATCCTCACAGGAAACCCCGCCTTCCCGAATATGCCTGCCCCGGAGAATTTCTTGCCCCACTAGGGTCACGAGGATGGTGTGTTCTACGTTGTGGTAGAGCGCGTCACTGTTGGCAATATTTTCCAACGCCATACTCCCCGCCCAACCAATGATGTCTTCATAGTCTGGCTTCCACCCACCGTAGGTACGCCGATAGCCTTCTTTCAATCTTTGAACAAAGTTATCAATCAAAATTTCAGTGGCATTAAACATGCTAAACACTCGCTTTTACTGTCTTGTGGGGGAAGTGGTGCCAACGGTCCGTCAGAGCATGACAAATCGCTCCATAAACATCTATATCTGCTAAGTATCAACCTCTAGTTTTCCCGGTTATGGTGGTGGCATATGAGTCTTAGTACAGACTTTTGCAACTAACTTCTCATTCCTTTTCTATCAAGAGTAGGTAATCCCCATGAGGTACGCCCCAGTTCGTTACGCTAAGCAACTGTTCACCATGGGGATAGCAAGTTTAGTTTGGGCTACCGCGATCGCGCCTACTTTAGCTGCACCCACCAGTTCTACACCCCAGTCAACTCAGCAGAACGTCCAACTGGATTCTAACAATGCTACTTCTTACTATCAGCAAGGAAACGAACTTTATCACCAAGGCAAGTTAAATGAAGCGATCGCGGCTTACCGCCAAGCCCTCAAACTTGACCCGGAGTATGTAGAAGCTTATGTCGGTTTGGGTAATGCTTTAGATGACAAAGGCGACACGGATAAAGCGATCTCAGCTTATCAACAAGCCATCCGTCTGCAACCCAATGACGCGATCGCTTACTACAACTTAGGCGTCACTCACTACCGCCTCAATAAATACGCCGAGGCTGTAGCCGCTTTTGAAAAAACAACTCAACTTGATCCACAGTTTGTTCTAGGCTTCATCAGCTTAGGCAACGCCTTAGACGATTTCGGCAAATTTCCTGCTGCCATCCAAGCTTATCAACAAGCACTTCAATTAGAACCCAACAATGCCAGTGCTTATCTGAATATGGGCATTGCCTATGCTCGTCAAAAGCAAAATCAAGCCGCGATCGAGGCACTACAAAAAGCCAAAACCCTTTACCAAAGTGAAGATAACCCAGAAGCGGTTCAACAAATTGAGCAGATGTTGAAACAACTGACGACTTCCTAGCTCCTTACCCTCGATTTCCCAGTCACCTCTAGCGCCCCCTTACGCGATCGGTCTATAATAAGCGTTCAGCGATTAATTAGCTGAGCCTACTGCGGGTGTAGTTCAGTGGTAGAACGTTAGCTTCCCAAGCTAAATGTCGTGGGTTCGAGTCCCATCACCCGCTTAAAATAAAACCCCCTAAAGCCTACAGTTTCAGGGGGTTTTCTGTTTATATAAGTTCTGAACAAAAAGTTAAATTTAGTACATAAGAACTAAAATTGGGTATTTTGGGGGTAACTTTGGTAAAT
>DATNPE010000133.1:0-3494 GCA_036703355.1 Allocoleopsis sp.
TCTCGGCTTCAATCGCGGCATTTAAGGAGAGTAAATTGGTTTGATCTGCGACTTTAGTAATGGTGGCAACCACATCATTGATGCTTCCAGCCTTTTCGCTGATCACTTCTAGACGCATTGAGATGGAACTCGTCGCTTTTGCGAGTTGTTGCATGGTGAGTTCCATACTCTCTAAATTCTTCTGGCTACCCACTGCACTTTGTGCGGTTGCCTGGGCGACGCTGACAACTCCTTCCATCGTTTTTGCGAGTGCTTCGGAGGTTGCGGCAATTTCCTTAGCAGTTGCTGCAACTTCGTTGGTAGAGGCAACCTGTTCACTAATGGTCGCTTCTAGTTGTTTGCCAGAAGCAGCCAATTTAGTCGAGGAAGAGTTGACCTGAATACCCGACTGCTGCACTTGACGGATCAGATTCTTCAGGTTCTGCACCATGACATGAAAAGCATTTTGTAGCTTTCCAATTTCATCACTGCCACTGGATGCTTCCACTTGAGTTGTTAGATCTCCCGCAGAAATGTGTTCTGCTACATCTACGACTTTGGCAATTTTTGCACCCAGAGGACGAGCGATCGTGCGGCTAAAAAAGATGCCGAAAAGAATAGCAGTCAGGGGACCAATAATGACCCCCAGGATGACCCAGAAGAGAGATTGGCTGATGCTCTGATCTGCCTTTTTTTGTATGTCCTCAGCTCCTTTTTTATAAAGACTTAAGATTTTTGCTGCCTCTGCATCAGTCGCCTGAAACAAGGGTTCTTCCTTAGAAGCTCCTTCACTGTCCATTTGGGCTCGTAATGCTAAAGCGGTCTTGGTTGCCGCCATTTCTGGGGTATTTGTCTTGCCTTGAGCGATCAGTTCCAATTGTCTTTCCCAAGGGTTGGGGACACCTAATTGGTGAAACTTGTCCTCTATTTCTAGTAAATGCTCATGGGCTAGCTTCCAATCCGCTAGACCTTCTTTGAATTGTTGATAGATCTCCTCTTCTTCCTGAGCAATCGAAGGGGTTGCCTCGTATCGTTGGATTCCACCGTCAATTTGCTGCCAAGCGTCAGAGATTTTGGTAATAGCAGCTTGTCGTTCTACCTCTGTAATTTCTGGATCAAACAGCAATCGTTCTGCTGATTGAATTTGGGTTTGCCCTTCATTAATTGACCACAAAGCGCTGACAGAGGGAAGCGCACTTTTACTAAAGGTATTGAAGTAGCGGTTCATGAGGGAACTGGAGGACCACCCCACTATTGCCACAATGAGGATAACCAGTCCCATAAACACAAAGGCAGACATTAATCGTGTTTGCAAGTTCAAATTTTTTAACATCTAGCTTGAGCTCCTAAGAGAAGATATGGAGCAGTTGTTGGCTAGGGTATTTTGATCACTGCTCACTGAATCGTTCTGGTCTTACCTGAATAATCATGCTTCTTTTCTAAAGTGCCCAAGCGTCGAGTTTCTGACACGTTTGTCAACCTAATTTAGAGTCGATTGAGTTGCTTGTAATCAGCGATCGCTACCTCCTTGCAGCCAAATTAATCAGGGCCATTTTATGCAGCTCAGCCCTGCTAAATCACAGGGCTTTTCTAGTTCTAGCTATGATTCAGCGTATTCTCAAACAGTTGCAGTACTTTTTGCCAAGCGTCTTGAGCGGCTTCTGCGTTGTAGCTCGCTCGTTGATCACAAAAGAAACCGTGTTCAGCTTCAGGGTAACGGAAGACTTGGTGCGGGATGCGGTGTAACTTGAGAGCGGCTTCAATTTGCTGCACTTGCTCTGGCGGAATGCTGGCATCTTGGTCGCCAAAGAAGGCGTATAGGCTACCTTGAATTTCGCCTGTGCGACTGACGGTGGGTAAGCCACCCCCTGGGGTCATTGTGGCAATTCCTGCACCGTAAAAGGAAGCCGTGGCTTTAACGTCGGGTAGGGTGGCTGCTAGGTAAGCGACGTGACCGCCGAAGCAGAAACCGATGCACCCAATGCGATCGCCCGCTACATTCGGCAAGCCTTTGAGGTAGTTAATGGCGGCTTGCACATCTCCCAATAGCTCACTGGCTTTGGTTTGGTCTTTGTACTGTCTGCCAATTTGAACGCCTTCGGGTGTGTATCCCGTTTCAAATCCTGGTGCTTGCCGTTGAAAGATGGCGGGGGCGATCGCGACATATCCTTGTTTGGCAATCCGCTCAGTTACGTCCCGAATATGCGAATTGATGCCAAAAATTTCTTGCACCACCACAATGCCAGGAAAGGTTCCTGCATCGCTGGGCTGAGCTAAATAAGCTGCGATTTCCAGACCGCCACTAGAAACCTGGACTTGTTGAGTTTGAATTGCTTGGTCTGCCATATACCGTTGAAGTTGAGTGAAGTGCCCTTCAAATTCTAGAGGAAGAAATTTGTTTGGCGGTTTTGTGCAGGCTGGCAAGCAAAATACTTTTTTCCTAAAAATTTACGAGTGAGGGCTTGATAAGCTTCGATAATCAAGAACAGTACTTAGTCGCACTCATACCCTCTACTGGTTAGTTTATTGTTAGTTTGTGTATCGGGGCCGCTGGAGGTTTTGACATGATCCAATTTCATATTCAACCGGATAGCGAAATTCCGGCGTCAACCCAACTTTTTAACCAGATTCGCTTTGCGATCGCCTCGCGCCAGTTTCCCCCAGGGCACCGTTTGCCGAGTACCCGTCAGCTAGCGATGCAAACGGGATTGCACCGCAACACCATCAGCAAGGTGTATCGCCAACTGGAAGAAGCGGGATTTGTCGAGTCCCTGGCTGGTTCTGGTATCTATGTGCGAATTCAGGGTGATGAAGGCTCCTCCAAACAGCGATCGCCCTTGCTGGAGCAGTACCCGCAAGCTCATAAGCTGATTCGCCAAAGCTTGGATGAATTGCTGAAGCAAGGCTGTTCTTTGAACGAGGCGCGAGAACTGTTTCTGGCAGAGGTGGATTGGCGGTTGCGCTGTAGTGCCCGCGTATTGGTGACAGCTCCTACCCAGGATATTGGGGCGGGAGAACTGATGGTGCGCCAATTAGAACAAGAATTACAAATTCCAGTGCAACTGGTGCCTATGGAGGAACTAGAGCAAACCTTGGCCCAAACTCGCTCTGGAACTGTGGTCACTAGCCGCTACTTTATCGGCGAAGCAGAGGCGATCGCGGCTCCCAAATCAGTCCGGGTGATCCCCGTAGACATCTATGACTATGCCCAAGAAATCCAGGTGATTCAAAAGCTACAAAAGGATAGTTGCCTGGGCTTAATTAGTCTCAGTTCTGGCATTATCCGCGCGGCTGAGGTGATTATTCATAGCTTGCGTGGCGATGATGTTTTGGTGATGACCTCGCAACTCGAAGACACTTATAAGCTCAATGCGATCGTCCGGAGTGCTCAAATTATCATCAGTGATCAGGCGAGTTTCCCGATCGTCAAAGCGACCGTGGCAGCAGCACGAGAAGATCTGATTCGTCCGCCCCAAGTCATCTGTTGTGAAAACTACATCAATACCAAGTCCATT
>DATNPE010000134.1:0-6894 GCA_036703355.1 Allocoleopsis sp.
AGGACGGATGCCTGGGCATATGAACGTGCTCTTGGCAGAAGCGAATGTGCCCTATCCACAACTGTGCGACATGGAAGACATCAACCCAGACCTCGATCGCACAGACGTGGCGCTGGTGATTGGAGCCAACGATGTGGTGAATCCAGCCGCACGGGACAACACCAACAGCCCCATCTACGGTATGCCCATTCTAGAAGTAGACAAAGCCCAACATACCATTGTAATTAAGCGAGGGATGAGTGCAGGCTTTGCGGGCGTAGACAACGATTTGTTCTACAAAGACAAAACCATGATGATGTTTGGCGGTGCCAAAGAAGTCGTCGATAAGTTGGTTTCGGAAGTGAAGCAACTCTAGGTTAGAAACTTTAAACGTAAAAAGAGGGGTACAGCGGTTTGTATCCCTCTTTTTTAGTGGTTGGGGCGATCGCTCAAGATCAGAAGCCAGGAGTCAGGAGCCAGAAGTCAGAATATGCTTCAGTTTTGTAGCTTGCCTCCTGATTCCCATCGGTTAGTCTAATGGGATGTCCTCGAAGCAGATGAGGGAAAGATTATGGGGATTTTGAATGATTTCTTTGGCAAGCAAATAACCCGCGATCGTCCAGGTTTGATATCTTCTCGCTTCTTTGCCAATCAGTCGCCCGTTCTTGCCATCGTAGTATTCGGGCCATTCGTCCTCTGCCAAGCGACGTTCGGCGATTTTGAGGGCTTGTTTACCAATTTCTGGCCGACCTACTTTTTGGGCCGCAGCAGCTAGCATCCAGAGTAAAACGGGCCAACTACCGCCATTGTGATAAGACCAAGGCCGATTTTTAGGGTCGCATCCTGTCAAGATTTTCCAGCCTTGATCTTCCAGCGCTGGGTAACAGAGTTTCATCGGCATATCTCCCACCAGGTCTTCCCAGCGAGATTCGATCAGTTGCAAAATCCCTTGCGATTGCTGCTTACTGGACAGACTAGAGAGCACCGCCATCAGGTTGCCGACCGCGAAGAAACGACAGTCAATTTGCGACGGCCCTAAGTTCCCTGCCAAGTAACCACCTTCCGCAGGGAGCCACTCGGTGAGTTGATAAAACGGGATGGAATCAGAGTAGATATTGAATTGGTTCAGTGCTTGCTCGCCGTACTCTTCGACCTTGTAGCGGTAGATGACATTCAGGCGGTGAGTATCGAGCCAGTAGTTTTCGCGGATGTGCTTGGTGACGGGTTCCAGGCGAGACTTAACAGCATCAATGAAATAGCGATTGTGCTTGGTGGGTAGCATCAGTTCTTGAGCCGATCGCAACGCCGCATAAAACAGAGATTGAATTTCTAGCGGGTGTCCATACAGTCCCATGCGACGGTCAATCATGCAGGCACCGTCTGGAACCAGCAGCGTCGGGTACATATCGAACCGCGCCACCAAGCAAAGCTCCACAATCAGCCGAATTCCTTGTTGAAAATCATCGCGACTGACTAATTCCTCATCGTGGGTGGCTTTGAAGTAAGCCCGTAGCAAAATCAACCACCACAAGCAGGAGTCAACCGGAGCGACTCTAGCGATCGCATGTTCCCCAAAGTCTGCCTTAAGCCGTTCGTGCCCATGCGAGGAATCCACTTTGAAGCTAGCTGGCATCAACCCCCGCCCTGGCTTGGAGCAGTCAAACTGGCGTTTCTTGGGTTGCAGCTTCAGGGTTTCTTCCAGAAAGTTGCGCACAATATCGGTTCTACCCTTGATCAAAAAGACGAGAGCCGAAGAAATAAAGTCACGAATAAAGCACTGGTCGTAGTTGAGAGCACTCAGTTCTGGATCGCGGGCTGCGACAGTCCCAACGGGACGGTCTTGATAATAAATAATGGATTGTTCTAAAGCTTCCCATGCTTGTTGTTCGAGCGCTGACTTGGCCACTTTCGGTGCTTGTTGTTCTAGTGTTGCTTTGCTCAAAGTTCCACCCCTCGGCTATTGATTTGTCTACATCCTGATAAAACTTATGAATAGCGCTATATGCGTAAGCTGCTAAAGCAGAATTGCCTGTAATTCTAAGAGTTCCTGTGTTGCAGAGCGCTGTCTCAACTTAACGCACCTCAATCTACTTCGCTTCTAACCTAGGAAAGCGATCGCATCCATAAAACTACGGCATTGAGCAGAATTTTGCTGGTTCCAACAGGAAAAAACCCTCTAGCTATTGTTTAAAGCATCGGTACAAGCAACCAAACCTAGCGGTCGTTGGCCAGACGACGGGAACAATGCTTTAAACAGAGTGCCTTAACCATAGACCAAGCTCCAGCAAATATTATGGCTGCAATCACATGGCTCTACAAGGAATCAAGCGACAGTTAGGCCAGAGCGGGAAATACCGTTTAGGCATTTTGGTTCTGTTGGCAGCATTGACCGCGATCGCCTGCCTGTTACTTGCGCCTAAACCCAAGCCAGCCCTCCAGACCAGTGACTATGCAATTCAGTCGCAGTCCAACTTCAATCAACCCAAGTTTTATCCTCTGAACCAAAAGCTGCCAGCCAAGCTCTATCAACCTGTGGGAGATTGGGTCGGTCGGCTAATCTTACCAAGTCAACCACTGTCTGAGCCAGAGCTATCCGGTGAGCAGCGATCGCAACTGAATCAGGCCACTGATACTCCAGGTTCAGATTGGGTCTGGATGGAAGTGCAACAGGCACCTACTGAGGCGCAAAGCTTAGTAGGAAAAATTGTCCGACTAGAGTGGAGCCGCGAACCAGAAGTTGCAGCCTATGTGCAAGCAGTCACTCAAAATGTCAGTTTCACAGCTAGGACTGAGGCCAGTAAGCAGCAAGGCAATATTCATCCCGATCGCCTAAATGGATGGAGAAACGTAGGACCGTTGCAGTCTTTGGCTGGCGCTAGACCCAATGATGATGTCATTGTGACGCTGAAGGATGTTACCGTCCTCCCAACAGATGACTCCGCCAACGTTCTCCAAATTAGTCAGGAACCTGTTTTAGCCACAGGGCGCTTCTACGGGTTGGTTAAAATCTTGCGAGTCGATGACCAGGCAGGTCAGAAAGCAGCGATCGCCACCTGCCAAAAACCGCCGTTCTGCGCTCATGAGTTTTTTCGCATTCAACACTACAATCCTGCTTCCAAAAAATTTGATGGAGTTCTAGAAACCATTCGCATCCCCCAACAACTAGCTGGACGTAGGGGCATTTTGCCTTCCACGCCTCGACACCTCGAAACCTCCCCCGCTGGTAAAGCAGGTTGGTACATCTATGGCGCTAAAAGTGCTGAGGGTGTTTTTGTGGTGCAAGCGCTTCAGCCGCGATCGCTGGTGCAGTTAAAGCCCGATCGAGTGGTTTTGGGACATTCGGCAGGATTGACTTACATCAACCAGCAAAACTGGCAGAAGGTTGAAACGCAGAAAGGGACGATTCGGAAAGTTTTAGTCAAACCTGGCACAACCGTCGCGAAGGCCAAAGCAGTCCCTTTCCAGTGGAAACTGGGCGATCGCGCGATCGTTTTGCACACTTTTGGCGGCATTGGCGGCAGAAAAGCCGAAGCAGCCTTGGGTTATACCGTTACAGGGCACTTCTCCTATGGGCTAGCCGAGGTGGTTCGCGAGCCACTGACCCAGGAGTTACAGTTTAACGTCCAATACCAACAGGTCTACGCCCACAATCCCAATGCCATTGTTTCGGGCACCACCACCTGGCCCAACTACATGGGCAACTTGCAGTGGGGTTGGTTGGGGACTCGGCCTGTTTCAGATGTTCTGGTGAAATTTGACCCAGTGATGCGCGACTATGACTTCGGTGGCATCACGCTCTCACCTCTACGAGAATTTCAACAACAGTTACAGGTAATGATGGCGCGGTATCGCGTAGGAGACGGCACGGGTAGCGCCACCGTCACCCCTGCAACCTCTTGTGTTCAAGACTCTAACCAAGCCCTTTATGCCACGATTCAGCACATCAAGCAGCAAGTGAGTGCCACGCCCGCGATTCAAAGCTGGCTAGCTGCCCATCCGAATGACGCGCAAACCCTACAGTTTCAGCGGCTCATATCCTTAGCCAAGGATCTCGAAGAACGGCTGATTCCACTAGGAATTTTGCGATCGGACTGGCAGCAAAATGCCACCGTTTTAGCGGCAACCAATCCTGAATCGGACTTCACGAGCAGCCGCGACGCACTCGCAGGGTTGACCAGTTGGCGCACCATGATTCCCCGACAGGCTCAGGATGAACTCGCCAATCTGTTCTTGCAACACGGGGCACAGCTCTGGTTTCTCCGCACCAATCAAGTCGGTGGCTGGGACTCAGATATCAGCCCTGTGGCACCCACGGCTTTGTTAGGTCAGCTAACCGTTCCAGTTGCCAAAGCTCCGATCGCCTCCATCTTACTCAGTCGCGTTTTGAGTGCGCTGAATCCTTCTGATCTGCGAGGCTGGATGATCACAGTGGGGCTGCTGCTCTTGTATGGGGCGATCGCTTTACCTCTAGGCTTTGCTTCTGGTTTTCTACAAATCAACTTTTGGCCTGCCAACTGGCTCAGCTGTTGTTTGTTGGCATTCAGAGCCTTACTCACACCAGCGCTGTTAGAGGAATTAGGCTTTCGAGTCTTGCTACTGCCGCATCCCACAGTAGGAGTGGCCTGGTATATCTGGGGCGGATGGGCAGCGCTGAGTTTGCTGCTATTCACCCTCTATCACCCGCTAAACGCCAAAACTCTGTATAAGCCTGGTGCCACTACCTTTCTAAACCCAATTTTTCTAACTTTAGCGGGCTTGTTGGGGCTGACTTGTACAGCAGTCTACGCCATCACAGGCTCTCTATGGGCGATCGCGTTTGTCCACTGGGTTGTTGTATTGGTTTGGCTGATCGGGTTAGGCGGGCATGCAAAGCTCAATCTAGCTTCATCAAGCAGCTCAAAGGCTTTCGATTCTGATCTGGAGAAGCGATCGCAGCCATAAAGCAATAGCTTGAGTTCGTCTTAACGTTGCTTGCCTTTCCGGAATCAAATGTCAAATCTCCACAGTGCTTGGAAAATTTGAGGCGATCGCGCCCTTCCGTTACAATAAGGGCAACTGCTCAAGAGCTTGCATTATGAGCCGATCTGCTGAACAACAAGCTCTGCAATGAGATATCGCAATTGGTGCAGAACAACTCAGAAACGGAGATTACATAGAATATGATGATGTATCGCTGCCTAGCTTGCTAGTTACCATCAAAAGCCGTGGCAGGAAAAGGCTGCCATAAGAGAGACTTTGTTGGTCAACTTATGGTTGCAATGCGCGATCGCAAATAATCTGATTTTTTAATGCGGATGAAAGGACTTGAACCTTCACTCCGTGAGGAACTAGAACCTAAATCTAGCGCGTCTGCCAATTCCGCCACATCCGCCTGTTTCTGGCTTAACTATGATAGCAGAGCTAAGCAAAAATCAACCACTGGTAGCGAATAATTGTTGAAATTGAACGCCAGTAGCAGGTGCGACCGCCCCAGTCACAACTCATCCTAGGCTGGGGATCGGCTTTACACCTAGAGAAGGAGCCAAGAGGAGTTAAAGTTTCATAACTTAAAATAGAGAGAACAATCTCTGAAGTAGATACGGAATCCTGGTCTACTCCCGTGTAATTTTTGTTTAGGGACGTAGGAACACATTCAGTCATGAAGCGGTGGCAGCGGGGTCTTCGTTATCTCTACTTAAGATTTATTCGGTTACAAGCAACACCTGAGCAAATTTCACGCGGGTTTGCTTTAGGAATCTTTTGGGGAATGTTTCCGCTGCCTGGATTGCAAATGGCGATCGCAGTCGTCAGCGCCGCGATTTTGCGAGGCAGTAAGCTGGCGGCAGCAGCAGGCACCTGGTTTAGCAATCCTTTAACCACTTTGCCGTTAACCGCATTTAACTTTCATGTTGGGCAAACAGTGCTGGGGCGGGAGTGGGCAGATTTGCCGAGCGAGAACTTAGGATCGCTCGATACTATTCTGGAACTAGGCAGCGACTTTATCACCAGCTACTTATTAGGATGTCTGATTGTGGGACTGGCCTTTGGCGTGGTGAGTTACTTTATGGGGATTCCCATTGTAGATGCTATCCAACGACGCAATGCCGCTTACCGCCTCAAAAAAAGAAAAGCTCGTTTCTATAAGCATTTAGGCTATCGCGATCGCTCGCAGTTTCACTAAAAGTTGGGTTAGATAGTAGCGCTCATCGTACTCACACCAGACCCAAAACAGCAACCTGGAACCTGATGAGCTGGGTTGCAGTCAAAGTTAACAAAGCCAATAACATTACCCGATTTTCTACGGTGATCTTATTTGGCGACAACTCCTGCTCGCTCAGGTTACTAGACAACATTTGCCGTTAAATCTAATTTTGTGGTGTGGAGGTTTAGCACCTTGCTAAATCACAGGACTGGTTTGAGTTTTTCAACGGTTCATGAAGCAATTTATGTATTTCTGCAACCTTATACAAATTGATGGATGGCCCTTCGAGGTTCCAGCAGAGGGCAAGGCAAAATAGAGGGCAGTGTTGGCACTGAACTCAATTCATTACTGAGCAAATGTTGCTGTAGGCATGGCGAGACAAGCCTTTTGTGACCGATTCAACCCAGATTGACAAACGAAGTGACTGTTATGCGTGTCCCAACTCTTGCACTTTATACCCTAGCTGCTTTGGCAAGCTGGGATTTAACTCACCAAGCGAGCGCTGGTCAGGCACCTAAGACCGTCGCCCCACAACCTACAGCGAGTAATTTTGTTGTCCCTGCCGAAACGACTGCACCTACACCCGTAGAAGCGATCGCCCCACCAGAAACCCTAGTGGCTCAGCAGTTTTCGGATAGTTCTACACAACCCAGTGACAGCGCCCAGTACTATCAGCAGTATCAACCCGCTGTCGTAGTGCCTACCGCACCAACTGAGGCTCCCACTCAACCTGC
>DATNPE010000135.1:0-12474 GCA_036703355.1 Allocoleopsis sp.
ATCTGTCAGGCCTAGGAGTGATCCAGGGGGTGATTCTTGGCTCCATGAGTTCTGGAAGAGCGATCGCCTCTGGGTAATCCCAGGAATTTTGGCAATTTTTTGCATAAATCTTGCATAAATTCCTCATTTGATGTCCAATAAACAAGGTGTCCTGCAAAAACAATTGCAGGTCTGCTAAGGTGGAATGTGCCATCCACAACACTTAGCAGCTCTTTGTTAACTTCAAGTTAGCTAAAAGCACACTAAACGGGGGTGTGGCGGAATGGCAGACGCTACGGACTTAAGAAATTGAGCCTTATTGGAGAAATCTGATAAGTGGCAGCTCTCAAACTCAGGGAAACCTAAATCTACTCGCATCTGCGGCAGACATGGCAATCCTGAGCCAAGCCGAACCAGAGTAAAGCAAGTTGCAACTAAATCTTGCAATCCAGCGTCAACTCTAGTCGGAAGGTGCAGAGGCCCGACGGGAGCTACCCTAACGTCAAGTCGAGGGTAAAGGGAGGGTCCAATTCTCAAAGCCCAAGGACTGGAGTTCCAGTACGGACAGCAGGTAGTAGCGAAAGCTACAAGAGAATGAAAATCCGTTGACCGCAAGGTCGTGAGGGTTCAAGTCCCTCCACCCCCATCCAAAATCAGCGTTTTAACGAGCGATCTAATTGCTGAGATTGTCTTGGTGATTCTCAGTGAGCTATTAGTTGAGTATCAACTTTTCTTACAGGAATACTGAATGTAGCCGCAAGACCAGAAAAGAAATTTAGCTATATCCGTAATTCATGCAATTTGTAGTTGTCTGCTTGTATCCTTTGAGGCTAAAGCGTTACTCTCAAAGTTAAGTCCCCCTTAAAAGTGCAGGACTAGTCCTAAAGGGTGAGCTACTTTAGTTAGACTCTCTTCTATGATGTCTGAAAAAATAAAGATCTGTGGCTTCACCTAAGCAGGTGAGTAATAAAACGCACGGCACCCATCGCTCACTCTGCACAATGTGATTAATTGCTCTGTATTGAACGAGGCTGCACTGCTTGGCAATTGTAGGTTTTCCTAGAAGTGGAGCCAGAATACGGTCATTAGCTGAGATGGTTCGCGGATTTTAGGTTCAGTTTCACAGGTTGCACTACTTAAGGTGGAAAAAAATGGGCAAACCCAAGACTTTAGAGTAAGCTGATATTTTCTTTTTAACTGATACCTCTTGACCTTAAATCCTGTTTGAGCCTTGTAATAATGATTGGGGACGTTTTGTCAAGCGATCGCCATACTGATTCCTCTGATAGACCCTATAAACCTAAGCGTAGTACGCAAGAAGCTCAGGAAGTTCTGTTCAATTTCTTGCTAGAAATTGTGAACGTTTGGCATCCTGAGGACGTGCTTCTAGAATTCAAGCGCCTCTTCATTCATAATGCCGATTCTAGTAGCTCTGCGGTGGTTCCAGCGCTATATGAAATTGTTTTTGCTAATAACGAAGAAGATTTTAGAAACACCCTTAAGCGCTCTTGCTACATCCTGGTTAATAACTGGGAAACTAAACGACATCACAAAGCGATTCAAGATCTAATTCAAGTTTTTTCTGATTCTGCAATTACTCGACACACAGTTTCTCCAACCTTAAAGCGGTTGAGAACTTGGACACTCAATTTCGTCAATAGTCAAGACTTTGCAGAACTGAAACTGTTTGCGGCTCGGTACGACGAGAGTGTCAAACATTGGGCTCAGAGATACACAGCATTTTTGCTGGTACCGCAATATGTTGACCTCAAAAATCCGGTTGAGCAACGAGAAGCAGCCAGAGCTCTTTCGAAGCAATTAAAAGATAAATTTAAGTTCGATTTAGCAATGTATATTGCTAGGACTCAATCGGCAACACTGGGTAGTAAGGCACCTAAGAACCCAACAGCTCTAGGTGATGAAGTGATTCGCTTAATTAAAGCGATCGTGGCGAGGCGAGGGCCATTTAATTATGCGAATTTAGCGAACATTTTTCTGAAGCAAACTCACCAACTGACCTATAAGGAATTCAAAGCTAGCCTACAAGAGTATTTAGTGTTTGCGATCGAAAATCGTGAATTTGTTGATACGCTGCGAAAAAAGCTATCTGAGAAATTCGATTCTTTGTATGAGAGCTATCATGATGAAACTTTAAACAGTGCGCTGCTACTCAGAACTTGTAATCGAGTTATTGAATATTTAACCATTGAGGGGCAAAAAGAGCCTTCTCCTTTATTTGCTTTATTACTCTCTCAAGGCAATCCGCTGACATTAGTGATTGTTCTGCTCAAGCTGATTTTGATTTGTGGTCATGCTCGAACTCATTTAGAAGCTTGTATTGCTGAGTTGGTGCGTTACTACGAAGGATTCTCTGAGGATGAGTGTCAGTGGGTGATTACATTTATGGAAGTGTTCAACATTACTTTCGCAATTTACGCGGAAAATGTTGAGTACAACTTAATCAAAATGAATAATGCTAAGTATGAATCTTGTCAGACTTACGAAGCATTTCCAGAAGATTTAGATGCTTACAAGATATTTTCTCAACTCAAAAATGATGGCAAAGAAGAAGCGATCGCTGACCCAGAACCAGCTCTAGAGCCGATCGCCGGGGCTGCGGATTTAGAGGTAGAACCACCAGAAACTAATTAGCTGGTTTAGTTTGGTTGGTATAACTATCCCCTAGAATCCTGCTTTTCTGGCATCTTTGAAATAAGCGAGTCCAGCTCCAATCGATTCAGCCAAGATACTGATCAGGCGATATAGAGCCACCACACTTAAA
The DNA here is from genome assembly GCA_036703355.1 of Allocoleopsis sp. Lineage (GTDB taxonomy): Bacteria > Cyanobacteriota > Cyanobacteriia > FACHB-46 > FACHB-46 > Trichocoleus. The sequence continues at coordinate 2,762 of DATNPE010000135.1, forward strand.
ATGATGCCTGGGGAAAACTGCTGACCCAATAAAGCGATCGCGGTGGCTTCAAAGACACCAATGCCACCCGGTGCGCCCGGTACGACGAGTCCTAACAGCCAAGCCAAAGCAAAGGCACTGAAGAGTGACGGAATTTGGCTGTTGTTGAGTGGGCTGAGGGCTAAAAAGGTGAAGAGAAAACCTAACCCCCGAATTGCGACAAACCCCATTTCTCCTAACAAAGGGCGGAGCGGATAGCGGCTAATGGTGAGGCTAGAAGAGTTACCCTCGGACTTCGTAGCTTTACCTTTGAGCCGACTCAATAATTGAATACCGAAATTGAGAATTCTAGGATGAACGCTGGCCAGCACCAGACACAAGCTCAAAATTTGCAAACCCCAGCTTGCCGTTCGATTTCCTACCAAGGCAATCAGGAGAGCTGCTGCCGCCATCAACAACGGTTCTAGTAATACGCTGAGCGTGGCTGCACTCAGGGGGATGCCTGCTGCGGTTGCCGCTTGAGTGCGACCATAATAATGCCAGATGTTGCCTGGAAGGTACTTGGCAATGTTAGTGCGTAGATAAACCGCGATCGCCCAAAGGCCATTGACTGGCTGATTCAGCTCGCGCAAGATCCAGCCCCATACCCAACCGGACCAAATGTGAGCAATTAAGGTGACACCGAGCGCGATCGCCAGATAGAGCCAACCTGTCGCTTCGATGCGAATAGCAACAACATCTTCCCAATGATCTTTGAGGGCTTTGGCTAAGAAAAGCAGGGTGCCACCCAGGACAACCCAACGCAGGTAAGGCTTAACATGGGCAGCGATTTGCTTCATAAGGTGGGGTTTGGTAGGGCGATCGCAAGAGTTGTGAGTTAAGCGCAATTACTTAGAGGCAATCAGCCATATCTTAATCGTTGCTACCGTGCTAAGTCACCCTCAGACAAGTTCTTACAAATTGACTAATTCTTCAGCGATCGAGGGATGTAAACCGATGGTTTGGCTCAGTTGCGATTTTGTCACTCCCATTCGCATGGCGATCGCGAGGCATTGAATAATTTCGATCGCAGACTCAGCCACTAAATGCGCTCCTACCACTCGTTGCGACTCCGCCTCCATAACTAGCTTCAGCAGTCCTGGTTCGTTGCGGCTTGAGAGGCGCTGAGACAAAGGTCGAATTTCGGTGCAATAGCAATCCACTGCCCCCAACTGCGCTCGTGCTTGGGCTTCGCTAAGACCGACGGTGGCTGCTTCCGGCTGAAAGGCCACAGAGACAGGGATTAAATCGTAGTCAACAGCGTGAGGCTGGGGGCCAAATTCGGTATCTGCCATCGCTCGACCAGCAGCGATCGCCACAGGGGTGAGATTGTTTCGAGGCGTACAGTCTCCGATCGCGAAAACATTAGGTTGGCTGGTGCGGCTATATTCATCTACAGCGATCGCGCCTGCTGGTGTGCGCTGAACTCCCGCTTTTTCTAGATTCAAGCCTTGAATTTTGGGATGGCGTTGAGTGGCCACAACCACCGCATCCACTGTTAAAGGCTCTGAGCGATCGGAAAAAGTCAGCTCCAAGCCTGTGGCAGTCTGCTCTACTTTGCTCAACTGGCTCTGACAGCGAAACTTCACTCCTCGCTGCGCCATCCTTGCCTGGACAACTGCGGCCAAATCGCGATCGCAATCTGCCAGGATCGTTGCTTGAGGAACGACTTGTACCACTCGCGAACCTAAGCTATTCAAGCTACTGGCTGACTTCACCGCAATGTAGGTATCCCCAATGATGGCAACGCGAGGCGGCAGCTCAGGTAGTTGAAACAGTTCGCGAGCGGTGATCAAATGCTCTGCCCCTGGAATAGATAGCTGTTCCCACTCGGCTCCCACCGCAATCAAAATTTTGGCAGCAGTCACTCGTTGCTCCCCCACCTGCAAGGTATGAGCATCGACAAAGGTTGCCTGACCTTGCATCCAGGCGATTTTACCTGCTTCCAAATGCTGCTGATGCACTTGATGTAGCTTTTGGATCTGCTGATCTTTCGCTTGGATCAATTTAGGCCAGTCAAACTGACTTGGATTGGTACTCCATCCATATCCTGCCGCATCTCTATAGACATCCGCAAAGCTAGCCGCGTAGTTCAACAGCCGCTCTGGAATACAACCGTGGTTGACACAAGTGCCGCCAACCGCTGACAACTCCGCGATCGCCACTCGTGCTCCGTAAGTCGTTGCCCGCTCCGCTGCTGCCAAGCCTCCAGAACCAGCTCCAATCACCAGTAGATCGTAGTCAAACGCCATAATCCAGAACCACTCCGAGCTGCTTGCAGAGGATGGGTAACGATATGAGTGACCTCAGCATAGAAGCTCGTGGCGGCTGAATCCTCACCCCTGCGAGGAACCCCCAGAATGTGTCAGTCACTACGGACGCGATCGCTCTCTCTGGGGTTAGAGAAAAATAGCTGAGATTGGATGTAGAGAATGTGACTTCAGTTAGAGGAGGCGCTCGGACCTGCTGCGTAAGCTGAACAGGTATCAGTGAAAAAGTTTTCAGCTCAATTCCTGCTTCCTCGCGATGATCCTACAGCGCCAGCCAGTAGGCATTTTGAGCTGTCGTTTCGCCGATGAGGGCCACTTTTTCTTAGGAGCAGGCCCTTATGCACTGAGCTAACAAGGAGTTTTCTGTGAAGAATTTAATTGCTTTTCTCGAAAAAGTGCGAATACGTCAAATTTTAACTGTCTTTTTAGCAGGCGTGCTACTTGTAATCAGTACTGCTTGTAACAGTGGCGATGTCAACGGGGCGCGTCCGCAAAATCCTCCCGTGCAAATGGGTGGTAACAACAATCCTCATAAGAGCGGTGGCGACGGCTACACCAACTACAAAGCTTCTACCGATGCCAAGGCAGTACGAGGTAATCGGGCTGATCTGCAACTGGTGGCTCCTCAGCTCATTGCAGCTAGCAACGTGGGTGATATTCAGAGCAATCCAGAGGATGTGCTGTACCCCAGTGCTAACGCTGGTCGTACCAACAATCCCGCGATCGGCACTCGTGCCCAAAAAGAACTGCAAGAACAAGTCAAACAGTTTCCTAAAGAGCGTCAGCCTGTGATCGATCGCAGTGATGCAGGTGAAAAGATTCTGGAGCGCGTGGGTGAACAGTTCAAGGATGCTTCTGGTTTCTTGAAGGAAACAGGTGATTCTGCTCTCCAGAGGCCAGAACTCGCACCTAACCCCGCAGAGCGACGCTATTAACCCTCTTTCTGAGGCTTCAGCTTCAACATTGATAGCAGGCAAACATTGGTTCGGAAAATCATAATTTTTCCTTACAAAGAGACAACGCTTTGATGCCAGAAACAGGCTCAAAGGATTCAAAAAACTAGTTTTGGATCGCCAAGGAAAATTCGCAATTTTCCAGTTGGAACCACCGAAGTTTAATGTCGATTCACTCAAAAAAAACAACGGAGTACTTCTATGAAAAGATTGATTTCTGCCCTTAAAAAGATTCGTTTGAGCCAAGTATTAGCTGTGTTTTTGGCAGGCGTGCTCATGCTCTCCACAGCGGCTTGCTCTGGTAGTGCTCAAGCCAGAGACAACGTGGGTGGTCAAAGCCGTGACAGCAACAGCTCTGCTCAAGGGATTCCTGGTCATCGCCAACAAAACTACAAAGGTGGCATGAACGGCTACAGTGATGTCGATGCTCGCTACAACAAGGGTGTGCAGGCCAAATCTGCGGCTCAAGCCAAAGGTTTGGTAGATAATGCTGAGCGCAACGTCATTGACCAAACCGATGATGTCGGCACCAACACCAAGCGGATTCTGGACAAGAAGGGTGAAAACCTTGATCAATTCGGCAGAAACCTCAAGCAAGATACTAGAAGTCTTGACAACAAGGCAGGCCGCACCACTAGCAACTTGAGCGATAGTGCAGAGAGAGGTAGCCGTAATCTAGCAGGCAATACCAAGCGCGCTGCTGACGAAGTCACTCAAAACTCTCAGCACGTCCTGGAAAAAGCTACCAGTGCCCCTAGTCGCGATCGCGCTTAATTCGTTCTCAGTGTCATTCCTCAATTAACTTAAACTCGTCAGGTCGGTCAGGTTAGGTATGGTTCATACTCCCTGATTTGACCTGATTTTGTTGTTGATACCAAGCTTGTAGGGCTATTCGATGCACTTCCCGCCAAGGGAGATTGTGGGATTGAGCAATTTGAGCGCAATCTTCGTACTCAGGCTGGACATTGGCGATCGCCCCTACCTCTGGCTGTCCTGCCCAAGCTACTTTCACCCGCACTGACCCATAATCTGTCTGAATCTGCTGGATTTCACGAGCTAGAATCCGACGTTGTTGAGTAGAGCGGCGAATGCCTAAAGTGCTGGTTTCGCGAAAGATTAAGGCTTCGCAAGCAGCGACTTGTTCTGGGTGACAAATCACCGTGAGCAAGACGCCAGGCCGTGATTTTTTCATCGCGATCGCCTGTGTAAACACATCTAAAGCGCCTGCTGCTAACAAAGCATTAAAGACATAACCGATCGCCTGGGGATTCAAGTCATCAATTTGAGTTTCTAGGACTTCAACAGTCTCTAGGGGGGTTGACCTCTCCCCGCCTGCAGCATCCCTCTCCCACGGGAGAAGGGAAGGGGGTGAGGTCTGGTTTTTGTGGAATGCAGGTGTCTGGTTGGCTTCTCCTTCCCCTAGCCACAGCCGCACCATATTAGGAATGGCTAGATCACGGGAGCCAGCACCTAAGCCCACTTTTTGCAGGGTCATGGTGGGAGGTGGGCCGAATCGCGTGGCTAGCGTAACAGCGATCGCGGCTCCGGTGGGAGTGACGAGTTCGCGGTCAATACCGTTGCTGTAAATCGGTACCTGGCGCATTTCCCACAGCTTTAATACGGCTGGGGTGGGGACAGGTAAGCGACCATGCGCCGCCCGGATAATGCCGCCCCCTGTGGGCATGGGGGAACAGTAAAGCTGATCAATATCCAGCCAATCCAAACCCAGACATGTGCCGACAATATCAACAATGGCATCGGTGGCACCCACCTCATGGAAATGCACTTGCTCTGGCGCAATGCCATGTACTGCCCCTTCTGCGGCTGCCAAGCTGCGAAAGACCGCTAAACTCCAGGCTTCGGCTCGGAGTGGCAAGTGTGCCGATTGAATCAGGTGTTCAATTTCTGGTAAATGGCGAGCATGGGTGTGAGGAGGCTCTATCTGAGACTCGCTGCTGTGCAACTGGTGAGGGTGTGAGAGATGGGGGTGAGAGTGGTCAGCATGAGCATGATGCGAGTGAGAATGACCAGCGTGAGTGTGGCTGTGAGCGGGGTGAGACGTGGCAGCTTCCGTGGGTTCTGTAGCAGAATGGGAATGCAGGAACGTTGTATACGGCTGGTCCACGGGTTCAGGCACAAACTCTGCACCGGAATGGGACTTCAAATCAACGTGGACTTTGGTGGCCTGCTGCCCATTGCGTTGCACTGACTCGACTCGCAACCGAAATTCATCCGAGATGCCTAAACGGTTGAGTTGCTCTAGCAAGTATTCTAGAGGTACCCCGGCGTGGATCAGTGCTCCTAAGCACATATCCCCCGCAATTCCGGTTGGGCATTCCAGGTAAGCCAGCTTACTCATACAGCAGTCCCAGTTCTATCTAATTTAGTCAACTTTAGTTAGCCAGATTTAAGCTAGCCAGATCATTAAACCCCAGTCTCTAAGCAGCATCAAGCTCTGAGAATTGTGGGGGCGAGGGAAAAGATTTTAACGAGAAAACTTTATGGCCACAATCTACACAGTCCATCCGGATACGCCTCAAGCAAGGCGAATAGAAGAGATTAGGGAGGCGTTACAACGAGGGGCAGTGGTGCTGTACCCCACGGATACAGTGTATGCAATTGGCTGTGATTTAAACTCAAAGTCGGCAGTGGAGCGAGTCAGGCGCATCAAGCAATTATCGAATGATAAGCCTTTGACCTTTTTGTGTCCTTCTCTCTCGAATATTGCTGAGTATGCGTATGTGAGCGATCCGGCGTATCGGATCATGCGGCGGTTGATTCCTGGGCCTTACACCTTCTTGCTTCCGGCGACCAAGTTGGTGCCTCGGCTCGTCATGAGCCCTAAGCGTAAGACGACGGGGATTCGAGTGCCCGATCATCCAGTTTGCTCGGCAATGCTCAAAGCGCTTGGCAATCCCATCATTTCGACCTCTGCTCACTTAGTGGATGAGGAAACAGACGGTCAAGCTAAAGCCAAGACGAAGCAAGGGATTTCTCGCGTTGAGTTGTTTGACCAGTTGGACAAGTTGGTGGATGTGATTGTCGATGATGAATCGGAGCCAGGGTACCAGGTTTCTAGCATTCTGGATTTGACATCCGAGGAACCAATTTTGGTGCGAAAGGGTCTGGGATGGGAAGCGGTAACTGCTTGGGCAGCGGAAGTGAGTTAAAAGTTTTTTCTCATCTTTGGCGAACCAGTTCGCGAATTGGCCTACTAGATCCAGAGAGTTGCGCTCTCTAACAGACTAGGGCGATCGCAAGACCCCAATTCTCTCTTTTGCTGATGGAATAAGGGCTGGGACAGACAAATGAGTCAGCCGCTGCGATATCAGGGTGCAAGACAGCAAGCAGTTACTTGAAAGAGTGACACATTCATCTATCTACAGCTCACGCTGACTTCTTAGAGTCAAAGTGTAGACAACGTTGAGACAGGTCACTGGGTCGCAAGCCTCCTAAAAGCTACCCAGCTACTGCGCTCAAAGGTTGGGCTACCGCTCGCTGCTGTGCATCACCAGGGTCAAATCCATGAACGCCGAATCCACCAATTCCTTCAGCCCCTGCAGCTCCTCTGCCTCCAGAACTTACTACGCTGCCGACAAGTTTACGAACTCGAATCTATATGCCGAGATGAACGGCTTCCAGCCTGAGTCTGGGGCTTTGGGTAGTATGGATACTCAAAGCTTGACTCACTTGCTGTTAAAAGAACTGCGACCGGAAATCAAAACTGCAAGCACGACCGCTCAAGCCGTGGTCGCTCGCATTGTGCGTGAGGCAGAACGTATTTGCCAAAAGAGCGATCGCATCCAAACTTCCGGTCGGGTGCAGTCCTGGCAAGTGGCACTGGCTCAGCATCGTCTCCGTAAGTGTCTCTCTTACTATCGCTTAGGCTCTCGGCAAGGGCGGGTAGAGCTACATGGCACCCTGAGTGCGATGGTCTATCGTCATGTCGCCTCAGCACGGACTCAACTCGGTTTTCAAGCTCGCTACAACTTAATCGAAGACTTTCTTCAGCAGTTCTATATTGAGTCGCTCAAAGCGTTTCGGCGGGAAAACGAGTTATCCGAAGACTACACCCCCCGCACCCAACTGGAACTGGCTGAGTACATGGCCTTTAGCGAGCAGTATGCCAAGCGCCGGATTACGCTTCCCGGTCGGCGAAATCAACAGCTAATTGTGTTGCGGGCACAGGGCTTTGCTAAGCGGCAACCTCCCGAAACAGCACTCGACATTGAGATGGCGGTCGAGTCAGCCAAGAGCGAAGAAGCAGAAGCTTATAGCCGTTCGGCAGCGATGCAGCAGGTGCGTGAGCAAATGGTGGCAGATACCGTAGACCCCTCAGAAGCAGTGTTGCGCGATCGCGTGATTGCTGAGTTGGTGGAGTATCTAGATGGCCAAGGTCAGTCGGATTGTGTAGATTACTTGGTGCTGAAGCTGCAAGATATGTCCGTGCCCGAAATTGATGAAGTCCTAGGGCTGACTCCGCGCCAACGCGACTATTTGCAACAGCGCTTTAAGTATCACCTGGAAAAGTTCTCTCGTTCCCACAACTGGCAACTCGTCCACCAGTGGTTGGGTGCTGACCTGGATGCTAACTTGGGCTTGTCTTCGCACCAGTGGGAAGCTTTCATGGCCCAACTCTCGGCAGAACAACAACAACTGTTGCAACTCAAGCGCAACCAAGCCAGCGACCAAGCGATCGCCCAAACCCTTAAGTGCACCCTGAAGCAGGTGCAGAAGCGCTGGTATCAGTTGCTAGAACTGGCTTGGCAAATGCGGAATCGCAATCCGGAGGGACAAGTTTAAGGTGCGATCGCTCCTTGGCACCGCGCTTTAGACTTAAACAAAACTTTTATTGCAAATTTCTCCAGGTTTAATGAACGATGCGTAAGTTCTGACGAAAACTGAATGTAGAACCTTGATCGAGCGCCAATAATACAGGTATGCCGCGCTAAAACAAAGTTCATGCTCAGGCGCATCCGTATTCAAGGCCAACCGCACATTCATGCTGCATTCACCTTAACCCCGCTCAAAATTGCTGGCATCTATGCTCTTTTTGGTAGTTTATGGATCTTCTGCTCTGATCAGCTACTAGATTGGCTGGTGGTTGATCGAGCGGCCATTATCCATCTATCGGTGGTTAAAGGATGGGCTTACATTGTTCTTACGGCTTACTTCTTATATGTTTTAAGCAAGCGTCATGTGGCTATGCTCAACCACTCTTATCGAGTGGTGCAACGTAGCGAGGCGCAGTTACAAGCACTTCTAGATCACTCTCCTGCGGTTATCTATATCAAAGACTTGCAGGGGCGGTATACGCTGCTCAATCGTCAGTTTGCAAACCTGGCTGGGCTGAACCCAGAGGCTGTGCTGGGTAAGACAGACTCCGAAATTTTTTCCCCTGACATTGCTGAGGCTCTGCAAACGAACGATGGCACGGTCCTATCAGCAGGCGGCGCTTTAGAGTTCGAGGAGCAAGTGTTGCTCCAAGACGGTTGGCATACCTATCTCGCTATCAAGTTTCCTCTCCGTGACCCCTTGAGAGGAATTTACGCCATTTGTGGCATTTCGACTGATATTACAGAACGGGTGCGGATTGAAGCTGAACGTAAACAAACTGAGTCTGAAATTCAACGGTTGAATGAAACCCTAGAAGCTCAGGTACTGCAACGAACGGCGGCGTTAGAGATTGCCAACCAGCAGTTGCAAGAGATGAATCAAGAATTAGATGCTTTTGCTTATTCGGTTTCTCACGATTTACGAGCCCCGCTGCGCCACCTGAATGGGTTTCTTGCCATCTTGACTCAGCATCTAGAGGACCAAGGTGTGCAAGTCGATGTCCAAGTGACACGCTACCTGGAGATGATGCAGCAGAGTAGTGAAAAAATGAATATCTTGATCGAGAGTTTGCTGGCGCTGTCACGAGTCAGCCGTCAGCCACTAGTGACTCGGCCTGTGTCCCTGTATCCTTTAGCCGAAGCGGCGATCGCTCTAACCAAGACCCAGATTGACTTAGAGCGCGATCCGACTGAGTTTGTTGTAGGAGAGTTACCCACGGTGATGGGAGATGCTACTTTACTGCAACAAGTGTTTAGTAACTTAATCGACAATGCAGTTAAATTCAGCCGTCCTAGCCACCTCAAGGATAAGCCTTGGGGTTATACGGCCAAAATTGAAGTCAATGCTTTGCCCGATGGAACGGTGTTTGTCCGAGACAATGGGGTGGGCTTGCCGATGACTGCGGCGGAGCAACTCTTCGGAGCGTTTCAACGATTGCACTCCGCTAAGGAGTTTGAGGGAAACGGGATTGGGCTGGCGATCGTGCAACGGATTATCCATCGTCACGGCGGCAATATTTGGGTAGAAAGTACCGTGGGCCAGGGGGCTTGCTTCTATTTCAAGCTAGGTTCATCACCGGAACAGTAACGAACCCCAACGGGTAAGAATGCTTGCTACGATTTGGGAGAACCCCTGC
>DATNPE010000136.1:0-13912 GCA_036703355.1 Allocoleopsis sp.
TAGTGCACCTGGATACGAACGCCTAGAGCGTCCTGCGATCGCCAGAGACAAGATCCGGATTCTGGCGGTGTTGGGCAACCAGACAGGGATTGATACAGAAGCCGATCGCCAACTCCTCACCCAACTCGCTCCCACGGCTGAAGTTATCTTTTTGGTGGAACCGCATCGCCGCGAACTGAATCAACAACTTTGGGATGCCCACGGCTGGGATATCCTCTTTTTTGCGGGGCACAGTGCCAGTCAGGCGGATAGAGCTACAGGGCAAATCGCGATCAATCCCCAGCAGCGTTTAGGGTTGAGCGACTTAAAACATGCGCTCCAGCAGGCGATCGCCAAGGGGTTGCAGTTAGCCATCTTTAACTCTTGCGATGGTTTGGGGTTAGCTCACGATCTACAGGCTTTGCATATCCCCCAGATGATTGTGATGCGAGAGCCTGTGCCTGATTTAGTGGCTCAGGAGTTCTTGAAAGCCTTTCTCACCAGCTTTACTCAAGGAGTACCGCTCTATCTAGCTGTGCGGCAAGCCAGAGAGCAATTGCAAGGATTAGAAGATGAGTTTCCTTGTGCCAGTTGGCTCCCTGTCATTTGCCAAAACCCTGCTGAGCTGCCGATGGTATGGCAACCTCAACACCAAGCGGTAGATCAGAGAATTGAGTCAGTTTCTCCAGCCCAAATCCCTCCTTGCCCTTATCGCGGTTTAGCAGCTTTTCAAGAGCCGGATGCCCCGTTTTTCTTTGGGCGAGAAACCTTTACTAATAAACTGCTGCACCTAGCACCCACTCAACCTTTAATCGCTGTGGTTGGACCTTCTGGCAGTGGTAAATCCTCGGTGGTGGCAGCAGGGTTAATTCCTCGTTTACGAGCGGCAGGAGATTGGTTGATTTGCAGCTTGCGTCCTAGCCAACGGCCCTTCTTGCGCTTAGCGGAACAGTTGGTAGCGTTGCTAGAGCCAGATCGGGGCGAGACAGAACAACTGCTGGCCGCCAATCAACTCGCTGCTGCTTTGCAACAAGGAACTGTAACGCTGCCCGATGTGATGGAGCAGATCCTTTACAAATACCCTGCTGCTAAGCGATCGCTGCTGTTGGTGGATCAATTTGAAGAACTCTACACCCTTTGCCAACTGGATGCAGAACGTCAGCAATTTCTCGATCAAATCTTGGCCCTGCTGCCATCGGGGGTCGCCTGTACCTTGGTCCTGACGCTACGAGCAGACTTCCTCGAATCAGCCCTAGCCTACCGTCCTTTCGCCGATGCCTTGAGTCGGTTCGCACCAGAGCTGATTGGCCCCATGAATGCTGCCGATTTGGAAACTGCGATCGCCCAACCCGCTGCCTTGATGCAAGTCAAAATTGCGGATGGCCTCACCATTCGGATTTTGGAGAGCATCAGTCAAGCCCCCGGAAACCTGCCACTTCTGGAATTTGCGCTGACTCTCCTCTGGGAGCGGCAACAACGCGGTGAGTTAACCCATGCTGCTTATGATGCGATCGGGGGAGTCAACCAGGCGCTGGCGGTGTATGCGGAGCAGGTTTACGCCAAGCTGGCTGCGATTGAGCAAAAACAGGTGCAGCGTTTGTTGACGCAGTTGGTGCGGCCTGGGGAAGGGGGCGCTGATATCCGTCGCTTAGCCACTCGCAGCGAAATTGGCGAAACTAACTGGCCCTTGGTTCGGCGCTTGGCTGATGCTCGATTGGTAGTGACGAACCGCAGTGCTGATGGGGTGGAAACCGCAGAAGTCGTGCATGAAGCGCTGATTCGGGAGTGGCAACGGCTGCGGCAGTGGATGGAAGAGGTGCGGACGTTTCGGTTGTGGCAGGAGCGACTGCGATCGCTAATTCGGCAATGGCAGGTGAGCGATCGCGATGATGGAGCCTTGCTGCGGGGTGCCCCTTTGCTGGAAGCACAATTCTGGTTGCAAGAGCAATCGGCAGATCTGAGTCCAGAGGAGCAAGACTTTATTCAGCGCAGTTTAGCGTCCCAGCAGCAGGAACAGTCCGAGCGTCATCGCAGCCGCCGCCGGGTAATTCTCGGTCTCAGTTTAGGGTTGTTCGGGGCAGTGGTTTTAGGAGCGATCGCAGCTTGGCAGTGGGAGCGAGCAGAAATCCAAACCCGCAATGCTCAACTCAGTGCTCGAAGTTTTTCCTCAGAAGCGCTGCTAGCCTCTGACAAAGCGTTTGATGCTTTGCTGGAAGCGATTCGAGCGGGTCATCAGTTGCAACACCAATCCGGTGTCACCCCCACCACCCGAATGCGTGTGGCCTCAAGCCTCCTCCAAGCGCTCTACACCGTGCAAGAGCGTCAACGATTGGAACAACATCGCGATTCAGTTACCAGTGTCAGCTTTAGCCCCAATGGTCAGATTCTCGCCTCAGCCAGCACCGACCGAACCATTTTGTTGTGGCGGTTGGATGGCACCTTGCAAAAAACGATCTCCGGTCATGGCGATCGCGTCACCGCAGTACAGTTTAGCCCGGACGGAAAACTGATCGCCTCCAGTAGTGCCGATCAAACGGTGCGACTGTGGCAAGCCGATGGCACACCCTTGCAAGTTCTCCCAGGTCATACCGCAGCAGTCACCAGCGTCAGTTTTAGCCCCGATAACAAAACTCTTGCCTCAGCCAGCAGCGACGGCACGATCAAACTGTGGCAACGCAATAGCCAACCGCTCAAAACTTGGAAGACTCAGGGAGGCAGCATCCAACATCTTAGCTTTGGTCTCCAAGGCCAGATATTAGCCTCGGCCCATCGTGACGGCAGCATCAAAGTGTGGAAACTCAATGGCACGTTGCGACAAACCCTTAAGGGACACCAAGGGCCAGTCAACATGGTGCACTTCAGTCCCGACGGTCAAGTTCTGGCCTCTGCGGGTAATGACCAAACCATTCGCCTGTGGAACTTGAGTGGAGCACCTCCCCAGGTTTTGCCTGGACATCGAGGGGCAGCCACAGCCCTTAGTTTTAGCCCCGATGGCCAACAACTCGCTTCTGTCGGCGGCGATCGCACGGTCAAGCTCTGGAATCTTAAGGGCAAACTGCTGCAAACCTTACCGGGTCATAGCTCCCGAATTGAAACCGTCAGCTTTAGCCCCGATGGACAACTCCTGGCTTCTGGCAGTGGCGATCGCACCGTTAAACTTTGGCAAGTCCAGCGCCGCGCCTTACAAACCATTGGCGATCGCAGTAGTATTACCAGCCTCAGTTCCGATCCCAGTCCTCAGAGCCACCTGATTGCAGCAGGGAACCGCGACGGTCTGATTCAACTTTGGCACCCCAATGGCCAACTGCTACGGCAATGGCAAGGGCACGCAACTTCGGTTTACAGCATCCGCTTTAGCCCCAACGGTCAAACCCTGGCTTCTGCCAGTGCTGATGGTACGGTGAAACTTTGGCGACAAGATGGCACTTTGCTAACGACGCTCACAGGACATAGCGATGCGGTTTACGAGGTCAGCTTCAGCCCGGATGGCCAAACTTTAGCCTCTGCCAGCTTTGACCACACGGTACGACTGTGGAACACGACTGGACAACTGCGACACATTCTCTGGGGCCATGAAGATTTAGCCTTGACAGTCCGTTTTAGCCCGGATGGTCAAACGCTAGCCTCTGCGGGCAAAGACAGCACCATTCGCTTGTGGCGGTTAGATGGCTTGCCACTCAAAACTTTAGCAGGCCATAACTCCAGTGTCCTCGCCATTAGTTTCAGCCCCAACGGTCAAATGCTCGCCTCCGCCAGCGGCGACAATTTGGTCAAACTCTGGAGTATTGATGGTAGATTGCTCAATATTTTGCGGGGTCATAGCAATACGGTCACGAGTCTTGGCTTTAGTGCCGATGGTCAAACCTTGGTGTCTGGAAGCGCCGACAATACTGTGAAGCTGTGGAGCTTGGATGGCACCCTGCTCAAGACCCTCCAGGGATATGACGGCAGTGTGTTTGGCGCAACATTTGGCCCCAACAATCAACAAATTCTCTCCATCAGTAATGGCAAGGTGGTGTGGTGGAACCTAGAGCTGGATTGGTTGATGCAACAAGGCTGTGATTGGATCAGCAACTATCTCCGGACGAACCCAACCGTTAATTCTCGCGATCGCCAACTATGCCCAGGTTCGTCACAACATATCATTGGGCAGCTCAAGTCAAAAATCAGAAAAGCTAGCTTTTGGCGACATTCAAGCCAATGATGCCACAAATAATCAGCAGCATACAGACAATCTTAAACTGACTGAGGCTCTCACCAAACAAGACTGCGCCTAAAACCGTGGTGCCCACAATGCCAATCGCAGACCAAACCGCATAGGCGATACTGACTTCTATGCCCTTGAGGGAGAAGCCAAAACAGATAAAGGCGGCTGGATAGCCAATTACAGAACCCAGGAGATATTTGGAATTAACAAAACCATTGGTTTTCTTTAAACAAAGAGTGGCTATCAACTCGCACAGGATGGCAGACGCAAGGAACATCCAGCTTTGATGCATTGGGGACGGGTACTTTAGAATCTTCCACTATTAAGCTACTCCATTTACGATCGCACCACATTAATCTTGATGACTAGGGTTGTGTTGAGAGATTCACCTATTCCACACAACCCCACAGATCGATTGTCCTGAAGCCTTGAATTGTTTGGTCTTGCTTGAGAGTTTAGGCTCGATAGGTGAGTGCTAAGCGATTGCGGTTGGCGTAATCGGGATGAATCTGGATCTCTCGATAGTGGCCTTGCATTTGCAGTAAGTGAGTCACCGCTTCTGACTGTCCCACCATCATCTCCATCAGCCAGACTCCTCCAGGCATCAGGTAGTCAGGCGCAAACTGGACCAAGTGACGCACATGATCCAAACCATCTTGACCATTGCCATAAACCGCATGTTGAGGTTCGTGAGACACTTCGGGGTCCATTTCTGATAACCGAGTGCTGGGCACATAAGGCGGATTGGCAATCATGCCAGTGAACTGCCCTTTGAGGTGGGCCAACGGTTCAAACCAAGAGCCTAGATAGAAGTGAATTCGATCGCTCATGCCATAGCGTTCTGCATTCGCTTGAGCTACGGCTAGAGCCGCTGCATCGCAATCCACGGCGTGAATGGAGATATGGGGGAAAGCATCGGCTAGCGCGATCGCAATCGCACCACTTCCTGTCCCCAGATCTGCCCAATGACCTTGATCGAGAGCAAGGGGACTTTGGGCTACAGCCGCGATCGCCATATCAATCAACCCTTCTGTTTCCGGGCGAGGAATCAGCACATCTGGAGATACCTGGAGGGAGAAGTTTCGCCATTGCGCCACCCCCGCTAGATACTGCACAGGCACGCGATCGCTGAGTCTCCGTTGCCAGAGGTCAGACAAATGGGAGAGCGATAGAGGTAAAGCAATCTCATCCTGGGTTTTGAAAGATTCCAATTCTAGAGTTTGGTTGTCAAGACCTAGCATTTGTTGCAGTAACCAGTCTAACTCTGTCACCGAAACATCAGATGCGATCGCCGTTTGTCTCGCTTGATGCCGCCACTGCCAGAGTTCCAGACCTGAAACGGTTTGCGCTTGTAGAGTTGCCATTGAATCAACCTCCAAAATTTAGCGATGCAAATGAACCAGTCGGTCGGTGATGTTGTCTAATTGCCCATCTCCGGGCATTTTCTAGAACAATTAACGAGGAGAATGGAAAAACCGCCGCAAGAATTTTTTGTAAAAAGCCCAGTAGGAAGGCTCCATATATTCGATCTTGGGTGCGAGTTGTCTGTGAAAGTCGGCTAGTTGACCGATGGGTAGTGCGGCATTCACATGATGTTCGACATGATAATTATTGCCATTGACATACCAAGTCACTAACCTACTCGCGCGGATACTCCGAGTGTTGCGAAAAGGATCGGTAGTCTGTTGATCACAGCCCAAATGTTCAGGTAGTTCGATGAGGGCGTGAATCGGTCCTGCGCTCAGCAGCAAAGGCACGAGCCAAATATCCCAAACCACGAATGTGTGACCTAAAACCGAAGCAAGGAGTAGGAGTAGGATCAAGCCACCGAGCCAGCGAAACTCATTCCGAATCCGGTGAGCTACTTTTGGCGGCACATCTTTTCTCAGTTGGTTGCATATTGCTGAGCGGATGTTTACCAAAGCAGTGACGTAGTGACTAAACATCGACAGGTGGGCGATAAATCCTGGCAATGATGTTAGTTTCTCATAACTGTAGCTGAAGGATTCTTGATCCTCAGGCGTGCCTAAAGTGCGATGGTGATGACCGTGGAGTGCTTTATAGAGAGAAAAGGAGACGAGCATGGGTAACCCTAGCATCACTCCTACCAACCGATTCATTCGTTCATTGCCAAAGATGATGTGATGGGTAAGCTCATGCTGTAGCTCTACGCCATGAGCAAACATCAGACCCAATAGGAGCTGAGGCAAGAGCTTGAACGGTGGAGGTAAGGCTGCGATCGCAATTCCTAAGCTGGTGGTCAGGATACCGAAAATGGCTAACTTGGTCACAAAAGTAGCACGTTGGCCCAGAAAGTTAATCTCTGGCCTGGTTTGCATTTCCTGCATAGTCTCCTTCTCTCTCCTTGCGCGAATCGCTTGATATTGAGGAGTTTTCTCGATCAAATTTTGAGGCTCAGCCAAGACAAAATCTGTTCATCTCCATGAGTCTGAGGAGTTGAATTGGCTGAAGGCTGACGGGCACTTCCATCTACATCCTTGAAAACCAAACTTTCAAGAACTTAGGAATTGAGATGAGAAGGTATGAAAGATAGCGAATACAAATTCTCCATCACTCCCATGCTGTCTGCTTCACAGCATGGCAGCGGGTCAACATGGTAGATGATGGCAAACAACGGAGGCTAAGGCTTGTTAGCGTATTGGAACCCAAACGAGTTACATATTGCCATGTTAGAACTCCACTACGCTGAGGTCGCTATGCAAGACTGGTTTTCAGGCTGACATTCTAATATTTCTGTGGAATAACTGCCTGAGAAAACTCATGCTGCCACAGCAGTCATAAAATTGCGGACTTCTTTCCGAACTTGTTCAAAAAATGTAGTTTGGATGTGAGCAAACTCAGCAAATCCTTGCCCTGCCCACTCAATAACTTGTGCTTCCGATGCAGAAGTGTATTGCACCACATCATTCAGGGCGGCAAAAGCATCTGCTGAATGTCTTTGTTCTACCCCTTTCGTATCCAAAGTGCCGTGAACCACAACCCAATACCAAGGGCTGACAGTGCCTTGAGGAAAGTTGAGCTTGCTGTTGCGAATAAAGTGCCCAAAGCTGCGATCGCGTTGCTGCGAGAAGATGACATCATTAATGATGCTAAATTCATTATCTCCCACGGTTTCTGTCGCAACATGAAAACCGATCGCTCGCACTAAGCTTTCTAGATCATCCGGTTGTCCTTGATAGGCCATTTGAACCTGTCTCAGGAGATGAGTTAGCCAAGTACCCGACTGAGCAATCTTTTGGATCTCTGTGTTAGAGAGATGGGCATACTCAGCTAGCTTATCCAACAAGCCATAGGATAAGGTGCGGTGAGAAACCCTAGTTCTGGGATCGAGAAACTCTTCTATAGCAGCGGTAAAGACTTTGGCTCCCAAATCCATCGATCGCTCAGCATGGGCTGGAATGGGATGCGTAGGATCTTGAAAGAGATGACTCGAACCAATCATTCCTGCCAAGATAGGAACTGCAAAACTAAAATTTCTGCCATAGCGGACATATCTTTGCATAAACAGGTAGAGCGCTTGGGGACTAACCGTGGCGGCTCTACAAGCTTCTGCCATGACATGATTCAGACCATTCATATCGAGGCAAGGCTGAAAGTCTTCTAGGGTGATCATTGATTCCTCAGCAGATTTGAGCGGATTCTGGGTGACTTTGTAACACGCAAACCTAGGGCATCAGCTTTGATTTCAATGATGCCGAGTGAGGGCTAGTAGCTCTCTTTTTAGCTTCAGCAAGCTTGGATTAGTGATTGAAAAGGCTGCGAACGTGAATGTTATGAGCCGTAACCACTTCTAAGGTGATGAATGATTTCCTGCCATGATTTTTACTCTTACTAAGAAAATCTCCATCCGTAAAAACACGGATACTTAATCAAATCTTTAAGTTGATAAGACTAATTTCTGAATAAATATTCAAACTTGTATCGGTAAATACATGCCATTCAGAAAGTAGGGCCAAAATTAAGCGATACTTCCAGCTATTAAGTTCTGTATAGTTACTTAAACCATCACACGAAGCGCTGTGTTTTCTCGCTAGCAGCAGAAAATTTACTTAGAGCTTCTAGCCCTACTCATTTGCGTTGGGTCACGCTCACAGCCACACTTCAGCCCGCCGCCTAAAAACAATGACTCAAGTTGTCTGGATAAAAGGAAAAATTGTTGAGCAAGTTGAAATCCTGAAGGGCTAACCTGAACCGAAACTTGCTACAACAATCTAGTGATGACTGAGACAATAGAATTACACAAATTTCCTATCTTTAGCCTCACCTTTTGGTGGGATCTTTCTCCCTCTAAAGGGGGAACTGTATGCTTGGACACAGACTGATGTAAATACCCCTGGGAGTGGCTCTGAGTCTAATGAGCAGATATCCTCCCCCTGAATGTTTCTTGTGACAGATGAAAGGGTTGTCCTTCTGCCACTAATTTCAATAGCGATGGCTGTAGCAATTCAATCTGATGCAATTCTTGGCAGACCATGCCAAAACTTTGTTCTGCATCTGCTTTGATAAAAACTGGGTTTAACAAGCCTAAATCAATAGAAGTCAATGCTCCAGCCATTGAACTCTATTGGAATATGGAAGAATTTTATGCCTATTGACATCCGCGATGATGTTGTTTACATCATGTTGAGAAAAATTGATGAGAGCGATCGCGGCCCTGGCCCCGATGAAGTCAACTTCACCGAAGCCGACTTTGCGGGTCTAGAAATTACGCCCAAGGATGTGCTCGGTCACCTAGATTATTTAAACCAACGCAACTACATCAACGCTGAGTTTACAGGGAACGCTTACGGTAACCAGGAAGATGTTCCTGATGCAGTGCATCCCAAAGAGTTCGATCTCAGAATTGCCGATACTTTCGGTGCGCCCGATGGCCCTCTTCCTCACCTCATTTCTTTTAAGAAAGCAGAGCTGACCGAAAAAGGTCGGAAGATGTTGGAAGAGATGAACGCAGATCCACCGAAGGCGCTAGAAAGGGGTCCCAGCGTGCCGATCGCTGACAAAGACACGCCCTTCCTAGAAAAGGTGATGATCAAAGCTAATCTGGACGATCTCTACGACGCTAGAGACATTACAGAAGTGGTCTTCCGTACCATGCGCGACATGATGACCAACGAAGCGGTCGATCGCGTGGCTGAAGAACTCCATGAACCGATGGAGCCTACTGAAGAAAAAGCTTTACAAAATGAAGTGGCTGATTTGTGGATTGATACCAATCCCCTAGTTCGCTTCCTCAGCCGTGTCCGTCCGCCTCTGATCATCAAAGAAGATACGTTCCTATTCCGCATTCGCCAAGAAGCAGGTCTGCCCGCCCGAACTGACGAAGAAACGGTAATTACAGCCGTCTTTGCCGCTGCCAAGGATGAGCTTTCGGAAGACCGCATTCGGGAGGTTGCTGAGTTTCTTCCTGGCAAGATTCGCCAAATGTGGGAACAAGCTAAATAGCTGGCATGATTGCAGTCTGAGGATATTGTAGCGATCGCTTTTTCTAAAAAGGAGGGCGATCGTTTTTTTACTTGCAGTTGTCCAATGATACCGATTAGTCTTTGCTCAATTCACCAGATCCAAAGAGTAGGAACCCTGCTTATTTACATGGATAACAAGCAATAGAATTCGTGGCTAAGACTATGCAAAGGGATAGTGGTGAGAGGCAACAGGACTAGCAGGAGCCAGATCCAAGATCGTAGATTTAGAGGCTGAATAAATATTGATTCTGTTAGCAGGGCGTCAACTCTTTGGATGAGTCGATTAGGTACTACAGGACTGCTGAAGGTGACAGAGGTAGGCTCCAGCATGGCAGTCGGCGGATTTGCCAGGAGCAACAAAGATTCGATTAACAGCAGAGCATTCACTCGTTGAGCCGCCCAAGCATCAGCACGGATCTCTCGCAGGAGCAGTAAATCTTGCCAAAGAGCTTCGGTTTGAGGCAACCAAGCTGTTAGCCGACGCAACCAACCCAGTAGCAAAAACCAAAATGTATCTCGATAGACCAAATGAGCTTGCTCATGAGCCAAAACGGCTTCTAAATGAGCAGACGGAAGGAGATCTAATAGACCTTGACTGACGACTAACTCCGGTTGCCAGAGACCTACTTGAGCCGCGTAGGGAATGGAGCTATTGAGTAGGCGACCCACCTGTCCATTGAATTGCAATTGCTGGTAAGTATTAATTTGAGCCTTCGATTGTCCAGCCTCAATCAGTAGCTTCAGCCCTAGAATGCCCGCAAATCCCAGCAGCCCAATCGCGACTAAAAAACTCAATCCGTCAAACCATTTCTGAGTTAGGTCACTCTGGAGCTCCATCCAGCAAATAGCGATCGCAGTGGTCAACAAAAATAAAGGAGGAAAGAGAAACAACTTCAGGGTTTGCTGCCAACGTTGCTGCCAATTGTGGGTTGGTTTTACTTGGAGGCAACGCCAACCCCAAGCCACGCTCAAGGCAACCACCAGCATAATGAAATGCATTATTGTTTCTCCCGCTGCTGCCGTAGGTTACGCAAGCGCTCAGCGATCGCCTCTAGCTGCTCTAAACTCGCTTGATCTAAGCGATCGGCAAAGGCAGCCACAATATCAGGATTCCCGACTGCTAAAAACTGGTTCAATTGCTCGTAGGCCCAAAGTGCCTGGGCTTGTGGCTGCGAGATTAACGGTTTCCAAATGAAGCTACGGCCTTGTCTATCGCAAACTAGCCAGCCTTTTTGAGTGAGTCGCTTCAACACCGTCGTGACAGAGGCATAAGCCAGCTCTCGGTCTGGGTCAGCCAGAATTCGTTCATGCACATCCTTAACCGTCACAACACCTAACTGCCAAACAATCTGCAAGATTTCAGTTTCTAGAGGGCCTAGGGAGAGCTGTCGGGGACGGTAATTCGGTAGAGGAACCATAGTGCTGCCATTCAGTACCGGAAACATGTTTGTTTAAACTACAGCGAAATCAAAAATTTTTTCAGTATCTAAGTTTGACAATCTGTCTTTTGACAGAAGCAGAGATCTCCTCTAGAAGTGCAAATAGCTTCACTCGATCGCCGTTCAAGGTCATAGTTGGCATCGACTCAGAGTGAACTGGTGTGAGCAGTGTTTTAGCAATTTCATGAAACCCTTTATCGCGCACTCTAGCTTTAACGTAGCGGTTTGGACCCTGATTTCAGTCAATTTTCTCCAGCCCGCGATCGCATCTGTACCGCATCTCCAAGACATCTCTTTACCACTGACCCAAGCCGAGGGGTTACTGCCAACGTCTGAGTCTATTGATCAACCCGCTCCAATTGCTGAGAAGAATATCTTACAATTTGCAGACTCTCCGCAACTAGTCGCTTCTGAAGACGAAGTCATTCGCATCATTGCTGAAGAAGACGAAACAGAGCCAGCTGCTACTCCTATTTACACGATTGAAGCAGAAGAAATCCGCCAGCAAGATGCCGATAGCGTGGCCGAAATTCTACGTGGCTTACCAGGCTTTGCGGTTAACGATGCTGGCTTTGGCGCTGATATTCATACAGGCACTTATTACAGAGGGGCATCGATCAACCAGTCTGTCTTTCTCGTAAACGGTAGACCCATCGGCAGCAACGTCAATACTTACCACGGCAGTACTGACCTCAACAGCATTCCCTCCGGAGCAATTGAGCAAGTTGAGTTATCTAGCGGTACTTCAGCGACACTGTATGGCTCAGAAGCCTTTGGTGGCGTTGTGAATATTGTCACCAAAGACGCTGAAGAGACGCCCACACGCCTTAATGGCTTTTTGCAGGTTGGCTCCTACGACCAATTGAACGCTCAGGGGCAACTGAGTGGTTCTGTGGAGGATGTGAATTATATTTTTAGCTACCAAAACTTTGAGGCCAAGAATAACTACCGAGTCCCTGTAGGAGCTGCTAACCGAGGGCCTGATGGTCGTTTATTTAATGGCGATATTGCAGTAGATAGCTATTACGGCAAAGTTGGTTTCGACCTCAACGATCGCAACTCGTTTAGTTTAGATGTTTCTAAAAGTAGTAGTCGGCGTGGATTACTCTACTTTGGGTTTCCGTTACAGCGCGATCGCCTCGATCATGATCTCCTAAATGCGGGTCTATCTTGGCAAGCCAAACTAGGAGAAGGTGATGACTCCACATTGAACACCACCCTCTCCTTCAATCAAGATTACTTCAGCACCTACGGCCCCACGCAACAAACGCGATATCGCACAGGTAGCCTTGATTCCCGTATTTTGAATGGCAGAGTGGAGCATAACTGGCAAACCAGCCCCAACCACACCTTACGCTGGGGCTTCGATTTGCAAAACTCTTGGTTAACTGGAGAAGTCGAAAGTAACGTGCCTCAGTTAGTGACCTTGAACGGCACCGAAGACCGCGATCGCTTCCACACAGCCTTATTCGCCCTCAACACCTGGAAGCTCAATCAAGACCTGCAAGTAGAATTGGGCCTCCGCCAAAATTTCAATAGTCAATTTGGCAGTTATCTCAACCCCAGTGTGGGCGGGCGTTGGGAAATCTCTCCGACTATCGCCATGCGAGGCAGTTGGGTGTCAGTGCAGCGCAACCCAGGACTAGACCAATTGTATGTATTTGATACAGTCCACAATTGGCTACCCAACCCTAACTTAGATCCTGAAACAGGTTCTGCCTGGACTGCTGGGGTTGATTTGCAACTCGCCGACAACCTCAAGGCACAATTAACCTACTTTGGCAGTCGCTTAGATAACCGCTTGGGAGTTCGGGCAGGTCGCTGGGAAAATATTGGCTTAGTCAACACCAATGGTCTAGAAGCTGCTCTCCGTTGGCAAATCGCTCCTCAATGGTCCAGCTTTGTCAATTACACCTACACAGACGCTGCAATTCAAACAGGGCCAGAGCGAGGACTCCAATTGGGATTAGTCCCTTACTCGGTCGGTCAGCTAGGAATTGGCTATGAGTCTGGGGGATGGCAAGTTAATTTGTATGCCAATTATTTCAGCGGGGCTCGACGAGCTTTGTTCAACACGCCTGGCGATACAATCGAGGATTTTTCTCCAGCTTGGTTGCGGCTCGACCTCGGTTTGCGAGTTCCCATCACTCGGAGCTTAGGACTGACTGCCTTTCTAGAGAATCTTACCGACCAAACTTATGAAAGAGCCAATCGCATTTATCAGCCTGGTCTTACTGTTCGGGTTGGTCTACAGTCCTACTAGCCAGCATCATTGATTCTGACTTTAATACACTGAGTTGCTTCTAAAGGATAAAGGAACATCACCCAATAGATAGCTGAATTTCTTGATCCTAGTTTCCATCATGAAGGTACTCAATTTAGCAGCAGGAATTACTAGGTGATAGAGCCTCCGCTGCTTACAACTAACTGAATCAACTAACTGAATGTCTTTAGGAGGATAACAATGATGGAACTCAACTCCAAGATGCAGATAGCTTTGAAAGTGGCTGGTGGTTTAGTTGGCAGCCTAGCACTTAGTCTTCCAATTGCCATGCCTCAGGCGATCGCCCAAACTCGCTCTCTGGTCAATCCTTGTCCGCGCATCTATTACGAAGAACCTTATAACAGCACTCGGTTGGTTCCTTCGGGTTGCCAAGCCAATGCCTTCACGCAAAATGCTAACGTCACTGGCAGCACCAACAACCAGCTGTACCGCATTAATCCATCGACCACCCTACCCGGAACCTCCGCTGGTAGCGTCGGCACAACCGCCCCCGCTCAACCCCCACTACCCGAAACTCTGC
>DATNPE010000137.1:0-3144 GCA_036703355.1 Allocoleopsis sp.
TTTCATTCTCGATAAGAAGGCTTCATCTACTATGAACCTTGTTGCAACTTGGCTCCATGTATAGGTTGAGTAAATAGAGTTGACCTGAGATGAGAGACGTTGCCACACCCTTACCAACGCAGTAACGAACATACTGAAGACTATCACCTTGAGGAGATTGCTCTAGCAACCTCCATACCGGGGGTTGCTCAAAAATGTATCGAAAGAACTTAGCTGTGAGTTCACGTCCTTGATTTTCTTGTCCAGGAATCACGCCCAAGCTGCCATCAGGCAGCGACCCCAAATCTAAGTCGATACGGCTGGCTTTGCCGTCAACGAAGGTAATGGAAAATTTTCGCTGACGATAATTGGGAAACAGCCGTCTTAACCTATTCGAGGAATAGGTGTATGTGACAACATTTTTCCCTTGTCCATAAGGATTGGTGCTTCGGGTCAAGTAGCGCCCAAAGTATCGCTCTACAGCTTTTGGGGGCTGATTGAACACGTTCCGCCCAGCAATAGCTGAGGGCGTTAAGGTACCTAAGCCAAGTAGAATCCACAGGCAGCAACAGACAGTTAGTCGCCAGCCACCAGATACACGCATCGCCATTGATTTAGAAGCCGTTCAAGTGGAATGCCGCTCAAAGCTATAGATTTTTTGAGTGGTTAAATGGTCACAAATTGCAGAAGGTCGCTGTGAGAGTGGGAAGGTTTGGCGGTCTAGCTGAACTTGTAAGCCAATCATCGGATCGACACCGGGAGACACCAAAAATTCCAGCCGTTCCACTTGAGGCCATTCACTGAGGCCATCTAGAATTTTAGCGATCGCTTGCAAATAGGGATGGCTGAAATCTTGGTACCAATCCGGTGACGCGAGGTTGGGTTGGTCGAAGCCAACGTGAATGATTAAGGTGGGTGTACCAAACAACGCGATCGCAAGGGGTCGTGCCTCCTCCTGCAATAACAGGTGCTGACTATGCACCAAATATCGCAGTTTTTCCAAGCGTTCGTAACGCTTTTTCACGGATTGGGGTGCGTCCTGCCATTGAATCGCAACCGTCGCAAGATAGGTCTGCAACAGCATATGACCTAGTTTCTGAGCTTTGGTTGCCAGATAAGTGGAGTTGTAGTCATTCGCTTCAATCAGCAGCGGCACCCGGTCTACTACTTCAATCCCGTAGCCTCTCAACCCAGCAATTTTACGGGGATTGTTAGTAATCAAGCGAATTTTTTTCACCCCCAAGTCATTGAGCATTTGCGCTCCCATGCCATAGTCTCGCAGGTCGGCGGGGAATCCCAATCGTTCGTTCGCTTCAACGGTATCCAATCCCAAGTCTTGCAACGAATACGCCTTCAATTTGTTAATCAGACCAATCCCTCGTCCTTCTTGGCGCAAATAAACCACGACTCCCTGGCCTGAGTTCTCAATCATTTTCAGCGCGGCTTCTAGCTGCATTCGGCAGTCACAGCGCAATGACCCCAAGGCATCTCCCGTTAAACATTCTGAATGCATCCGCACCATAACTGGATTGTCTTGAAACTCGGCGGGATCGCCCTTAACGATCGCAACATGTTCCGAATTATCCAGGGTGTTGCGGTAGGCATAAATCTGGAAATTGCCAAATATACTGGGTAATCTAGTATTCGTCTCCCGATGCACGAAGCGATCGTACTTGAGGCGATAACTAATTAAGTCCGCAATACTGATCAGTTTCAGATTGTGGCGCTTGGCGTAGTCAATCAACT
Organism: Allocoleopsis sp.; assembly: GCA_036703355.1. Lineage (GTDB taxonomy): Bacteria > Cyanobacteriota > Cyanobacteriia > FACHB-46 > FACHB-46 > Trichocoleus. Next base: position 1,726 of record DATNPE010000137.1, read on the forward strand.
CTGGCATCCGTGCCATTGAGCCATTGGGATTTTGGATCTCACAAATCACACCCGCAGGGTATAATCCTGCCAGCCGTGGCAGATCAATCGCTGCTTCCGTATGACCTGCTCGTTTGAGCACCCCTCCTTCCCTGGCACGGATGGGAAAAATGTGACCCGGCCGACGTAAGTCTTCCGGTTGAGTCGATGGATTGATGGCAACTTGGATAGTCCGTGCCCGGTCTTCCGCCGAGATACCCGTAGTGACGCCCAGGTGTGGGGCAGCGTCAATACTTACGGTGAAGGCCGTCTGGTTGCTGTCAGTGTTTTTGCTGACCATCAAGGGCAAATCTAGAGCATCGAGGCGTTCGCCCGTCAACGCTAAACAAATCAGCCCTCGCGCTTCTACAGCCATAAAATTAATCATGTCTGGCGTTGCGAATTGGGCAGCACAGATTAAGTCACCTTCGTTTTCTCGGTTTTCGTCATCAACCACCACCAAGGCGCGACCCGCTTTAAGGTCTACCAGGGCGTCGTCAATCGAGTCAAATTTGAATAAATCGGTGTCAGGCGATTCCACGTCTAGTGTGTGAGCGATAAACCCGTAAAGATTTCTAAAGTTAGTCTCTATTTAATTGTATCCCGTTTGTTTTAGCACAGGAGTTGAGGAGGTTGTCACGAAAATTCTTTTAAAATACGCCAAAATTTCTACCACCAAAGTTCACTTTTGATACTAGAATGCAGCAAATGTTAATCCATTTATGACTTCAGCTCTCTTAGGAAAGAAATATCATGGGTGATTTGGGACGCCTGCCCGTAGGAATTATCGGCGCTTCAGGCTATGGCGGCGTGCAACTTATACGGCTCTTGATGGATCACCCAGGAGTCGAGGTGGTTTATTTGGGGGGAGAGAGCAGCGCTGGCAAGCCCTACTCTGAACTCTACCCTCATCTAAGCCATTGCGTTGACCTGACGATCGAGCCGATTGACTTAGATATAATTGCGTCGCGCTGTCAAGCTGTTTTTCTGTCGTTGCCCAATGGCTTGGCCCATCAAATGGCACCAACCCTGTTGGCAAAAGGATGTAAGGTTCTCGACCTTTCAGCGGATTATCGCTTTAAGAATCTAGAGACTTACAAAAACTGGTACGGTGGCGAGCGAAACGACCAGGAAACGGCCGCTTTAGCGGTTTATGGGTTACCGGAATTGTATCGCGATCGCATCGCCGAAGCCCAGTTAGTCGGATGTCCGGGCTGCTATGTGACAACCAGTCTCCTAGCTTTGGCACCCCTGTTAAAGCAAGGCTTAATTATTCCCGAAACGGCAATTATCGATGGTAAATCGGGGACATCGGGTGCTGGACGCACGGCAAAAACTAATCTCTTATTAGCAGAAGCCGATAACTCCCTAGCCCCCTATAATGTTGCCCGTCATCGGCAT
>DATNPE010000138.1:0-4084 GCA_036703355.1 Allocoleopsis sp.
GTCCACGGTCACAATGATATCGGCTTGGCTGTGGCGAACTTCCTCGAAGCTGTTAAGAATGGAGCGCGGCAGCTAGAATGCGCGATCAACGGTATTGGCGAGCGAGCAGGGAATACGGCTTTAGAAGAGGTAGTCATGGCGCTGCACGTCCGGCGGCAGTACTATAACCCCTTCTTGGGACGTAAGCCAGATTCAGAGGCACCCCTGACGAATATTGATACCCGGCAGATTTATAAAACGTCCCGCTTGGTGTCCAACCTTACTGGGATGTTGGTGCAGCCCAATAAAGCAATCGTCGGGGCAAATGCCTTCGCTCACGAGTCTGGGATTCACCAAGACGGCATCCTCAAGAACAAGCTGACCTACGAAATCATGGATGCCGAGTCGATTGGGTTGACCAACAATCAAATCGTACTGGGCAAACATTCCGGTCGCAATGCCTTCCGCAGTCGATTGAGGGAACTGGGATTTGAGCTGTCGGAAAACGAGTTAAATAAGGCATTTATCCGCTTCAAAGAACTGGCAGATAAGAAAAAAGAAATTTCTGACTGGGATTTGGAAGCGATCGCCAACGATGAAACCCAACAAACCCCAGACCTATTCCACCTCGAGTTGGTGCAGGTATCCTGTGGCGATCGTGCTCGTCCCACCGCAACTGTATGTGTGAGAACACCGACGGGTGAAGAACTGATGGATGCTGCGATCGGTACAGGGCCAGTGGATGCGGTGTACAAGGCGATCAACCGAGTGGTGAAGGTACCCAACGAGTTGATTGAGTTCTCTGTGCAGTCAGTCACTAAAGGAATTGATGCGATCGGGGAGGTGACGATTCGCCTACGGTACAATAATCGAGTCTTTTCCGGTCATGCTGCCAACACCGATATTATTGTTGCCTCTGCTCAAGCTTACGTGAACGCCCTGAATCGGCTGTATGGCTCGTTGCAGGGGAACCAGATGCAACCGCTCGAACACAGAGACAGCAGCGCTACGGAATCGGGTATAACGGAGGAATCCGTTGTTGTTCAGGGTTCGAGGGAACAAGCCTGAAACTATGCCAAATTTCCGATTGCGCCTAGAAGTTCGGCAAAAACTTCTAGTAGATGTCGGCTTGCTGGCTTTGCTAGCGCTATTTATCGGAATCGTTACCATTACCTACATCTGTAGCGAACGCAACTTTCACTGGTGGATTGATTGGCATGCACGCACTCTCGAAGTGGTAACCGCCTTGCGAGATTCGCCTGCCGAGGCCCTACAACTGGTGAAATATTCGCTCGTTGGGGAACGCAACCGACTGTTTACGCTGCCCCTGATTCCATTTATTTGGGTCTTCGGCAGCTCTCGTTTAGTGTATGAACTGGGTCTAGCACTGGTCTATCTGTTGCCGTTTGCCCTAGCGATGGGTGCGATCGCTACCCAGCTGATCCGGGCACATTCGCGAACGGTGTTTTGGGCAACGGCGTTTTTGACCTTATTCATCCCTGTTAGCTGGATACCTACATTTATGGGTATTCCAGATACAGGGGGAGCGGCGTTTGTCAGTCTGGCAACGTTTGTTTACTTGCAGGATGTCAGACTCAAGCAGTGGTGGCGAATTCCTGTGATGGGATTCTTAATCGGAGCAGCGATTCTCCTGCGCCGACCATTCGTCTATGCTGGTGTTGCCTTCATCGGTGCCCTCACTCTACAAGCCTTGATTTTGTTTGTTGCCGAGGTGCGAAAACAGCCACCTCAGAAACGTCGTCTCAAGCGAACCCGAGGCTTGTTGGCTTGGCCGTTCGGACGGATGCGTTTCACAGAGCCGATTGTCTATCGCGTTGTGGCGGTTTCACCCTACTTGGCAGAACTAGCGAAACGAACGCGAAGCGCTATTGCCCCACCTTTCGGGCGGCTGCGCCCACGGGCGCGGTTTAAGCCGCCGAGTGTAATCGGTGTGGAAAACGCGAGTGTGAGCACTGGTGACGCTCCCAACGTAGCTAGTACTAAGCTCATACAGCAACGTTTGGTGATGGCGTGTTGGAATTTGCTGATTCGCAGCGTGCAAATTGCTCTGGTTGGAGCAACAGCCCTCGCCACGCTATGGATTGTCGCACCGCACTTTACTTACAGTGCCCTCACGAATGATTACAAAACGCTCTACACCTCTTGGAGCTTACCTTATCGAGATATTTTCAACCTATACGCCTCGTTTTATGGTTGGGGAACTTGGATGCTGGTGGTGCTTGGGTTTTCGGCATGTATTCTCACCCGTACCTTACCCTTGCCAGCCGTCAGCTTCATGGGGGTATCAGGTGTCTTGTCCCTATTGATCTGGCTCGTTGTCCTACGGTATGGCAATGTCTTTTATTCCTTACAAGTCACACCGTTCGTTGTTATCGGGTTGGTCGCCTTATTGTGGACAACTTGGATCAGATTGAAGGGCAAGGTGCGCGCCTGGATGTTGGGAATCGTGGGCTGCTATTTAGTTGCCAACCTGTTTGTGGGACTGACTCCCGTTGGGACGATGAGTCGTGTGTTTCATCCGTTGTTTGCCCTCAGCATGCCCCCGCTCGTGCGTACAGACTATGATGAAGCCGTCCGCTTGGTAAGTACCCTGCGTCAACTGACGCCTCAGGGTGAGCCAATTTTGGTGGTCGGTTATCAACGCCTTCAGCTAACGTCGGGTTTGGTGCGATCGGCTGATTACTTCCTCCACCCAGAAGAAAAGAAGTTTCTCAATATCCTGATAGCACCCGAAGTGGACTCTCGCGATTCTTATCCCCTAGATAAATTGTTAGAGGCAGAGTATGTGGTCGTTCCCAGTCGGCTACCGGATTATTCGAGCGACCCGACTCAGATGCCTGCGGTTGGGGAATGGCTACCCACTCAAGAACATGATGTGGTCAAAGTGGTGTTTGATGCCTTTACTCAAAATTGGGAATTGACCCAAGACTTCAAGCGCCTGCCCGTACAGTTTAATTTTGAGAATGGGGTTGTGGTTAGCATTTACCAGCGACTGCGTCCCACATCGCTAGCAACAGCCGTGCGAACTCTCCACGCCATGCAACAGTACATCGGTCAACGACCGGGTTCGCAGCAGGATTGGATTATCCTGAGTCAGTGGAGCCGCAATACCAGAGTAGAGCCAGAACCCAACCACGCCTATGAGGTGGTGGCGTTTCGTCGCGATCGCCCGTGGGGGGAGAAGGAAAAAGCCTATCGCATCTCTCAATCACGGCTGTTAGCCCAAGAACTCGGTTTGGACTGGCACAGCAGACGCGATGGTCGCTTCTCTTTCCTTACGGAACGCCTATGGCGAACGAGACGCTACGCGAACGCGTTCCCCGCAGGGGTTCTCGAAGAGTACCGCCTACGGCATCGCACCACAGAAGTGGCATTGCAGGAACCAGCCGTGACGACATTAGGGGAGTCAGTACCATCGCCTTCAGTCTTGCCAAAGGTTAGTTTAGTCAAAGCGTTGAGAAATCAGGGGCTAGAGCCACAAACTAGCACAGTGCAAGTGAGCGATCGCGTTTCCCCAGCCTTACAGGGTCGTTTGGCTTCAAGCTCAGCCGCTTTGCAAAAGCAAGAAGTAGAGACGTTTGGAGAATCATGGCCTGAAGATCGCAGATCAAAGAGCAGATTGTCAGAGCCAAGTGCAGACCGCACTCAACAGTTAGGCACATCCTTACTCTATCTCGGTTCCGTGCAAAACCTCGCTCAAGTTAGTGGCGCAATTACTTACATTGATCGAGTCTGTGTTGGCTCATCTCTACGAGTGGCAATGCTTGATTCCCAAGGTCAGATTGTTAGCTCAACAGAAAGTGCTTATACTCATCAGCCTAGACAAGTAACCAATTTTGAGCTATCAGTTCATGGTCAAAATTCAACCTACCTCTTATTGAATGTGCTGAGCTACAATCGCGACGATTTAGTAGATTCTTGTACCCTACAAATCAATCCGCTGAAAGTATCCACCCAAAACTAATGAGCTGTTTTTGACCTGAAGTCTATGGTTTATGCTTGTAGAGACATTTAATTAAAACATGGCGAAGACAAAATGTTAGACGAAACCTTGGAAAAAGAGCGACGTTTCCATGATGCTTGG
>DATNPE010000139.1:0-15121 GCA_036703355.1 Allocoleopsis sp.
CAATCTGCACCATATCTTTGGACGCCACCCAGATATCAGCTTGGGATTGGTCAATCAAGAGAGTGGTAGAACGAGTAAACCCTTTGAGAATCCCAGTCTGAATGGTGACGAGGCTGACCGCAAACATGATGCCAGCTTGAGCGACCAGGAACCGAGGAATATCCTCAAACAAATTTTTGCGGGCGATGGAAGCCATGAAGGGGAGTAACAGTGGAGTGCCTTATTATCAGCCTAAAAGATGGCAAGGCAAACTTCTGCAAAACCAACCACTTACTCGACCGTCACAGATTTGGCCAGGTTTCTGGGTTGGTCTACATCTAAGCCCCGGCGAGCAGCGATGTGATAGGCCAATAACTGTAGCGGAATCACCGTCAAAATCGGTGAGAGTAACTCTTCCACAACTGGCACAGGCAGCAAGTCATCAAAAATTTCGGCGGACTCACTGGCTTCCAGGGGAGTTACCCCAATCAGGCGGGCATCTCTGGCTTTGGCTTCCTGAGCATTAGAGAGTACTTTTTCGTAGACTAGACCGGGGGTGGCGATCGCGACCACAGGCACTTTGGCATCCAGCAGCGCGATCGGGCCGTGCTTCATTTCTCCGGCGGGGTAGCCCTCAGCGTGAATGTAGCTGATTTCCTTGAGCTTTAAGGCTCCTTCTAGGGCGATCGGGAAGTTGATCCCCCGTCCCAAGAAAATAAAGTCTTGGGTTTCGGCAAAGTCATGGGCCAGCTCTTCGATATAGCGCTCTTGGCTCTCTAGAATCAGCTCGATTTGAGCGGGAAGTTGCCGTAGCCCTAACAAGATTTGCTCCAGTCGAGTGGGTGATAGGGTTTGTTGGTGGTAGGCCAGATCTAAAGCCAGAGCGTAGAAGGCCATCAATTGCGCCACAAAGGTTTTGGTGGCAGCCACGCCAATTTCGATTCCCGCATGGGTGTCAATTACCTGAGGCACCATATGGCCCAAAGAGCTTTCGGGGCGGTTGGTGATGCCGAGTAACCGAGCAGCAAAGCGGGGAGATTGTCCTGCTCGACGCTGTTTTTCCATCTCCAGTGCCGCCAAGGTGTCTGCCGTTTCGCCTGATTGGGTGACCCCAATGGTGAGGGTGTTGGGGGTCAGCGGTGAAGGGGCATAGCGAAACTCAGAGGCATACTGCACCATTGTGGGAATGCCCGCCAACTGCTCAATCAGATATTTACCAACTAAGCTGGCGTGCCAACTAGTGCCACAAGCGACGATTTGCACCTGCTTCAAGTCGCTGTAGAGTTCTGGAGACAGGTTGAGTTTAATCGGAGACGTATTAGATTCAGGACTCCAACTGGTATCCAAATAAGCTTCTAGGCAAGCTCGCACGACTCCTGGTTGCTCATAGATTTCTTTGAGCATGAAGTGTTTGAAGCCCTGCTTTTCTACCATCACCGGGTTCCAGTTGAGGGTGCGCGGGTTTTTCCGCAAGCGATCGCCCGCAAAGTTATAGACTTCCACACCTAGGGGAGTCAGACGGGCCAGTTCGCCATTCTCCAAGGTCAAGACGGCGCGGGTATGGGGTACTAACGCAGGTGTATCGGAAGCGCAGAAGAATTCCCCTTGCCCGAACCCGATGGAGAGGGGAGCTTGTTGCCGCGCCACAATTAGTTCATCGGGGAAATCCGCGCTAATGACGGCGATCGCAAAGGCTCCGTCTAATTGGTTCACGGCTTGGCGTACGGCTGCCAGTAATGGTGAATGCTGGGCCAAGGCAGACATGGAACCGGGATCAGCTTTGATCTTCTCTAGCAGCTCCGAAATCAGATGGGGAATGACTTCTGTATCGGTGTCAGAGCGGAAAGTATGGCCCCTGACAATGAGTCCTTCGCGCAGTTCTCGGTAGTTTTCAATAATGCCGTTTTGCACTACCGCAAGGCGACGGGCGGTGTCCATGTGGGGGTGGGCATTGTACTCTTCGGGCTTGCCGTGGGTGGCCCAGCGGGTATGACCGATCCCCAGTTGAGCTGGGTTCTCAACGCCTTCGAGTTTTTCTTCAAGATTGTGCAGCTTGCCCTTGGCGCGGACGCAGTGGATCTCACCTTCCCAAACCGTGGCGATCCCTGCAGAATCATAGCCGCGATACTCCAGTTTCTGTAATCCTTCTAGGAGAATGCCACTTGCTGCTTGGGTACCGATATAGCCAACAATTCCGCACATTTAACCCACAACTCCTGCCAAGCGATTACTTTAGGTGCCACTTGCCTAATTTAGCGTCCTTGCTGAGGTGCGATCGCCAAGTTAGACAGCTAAAACGCGAATATAACAGTCTTTAACGATCAACAGTGATGCATCCAGTACTGAAACCAAAAAGTGATCTACGCCCGGTTTGGGCCATAAACGGGATAGATAGGAGCTTTTGGCACGTAAAGTTATCAAAAAAATAGGGAGGCTGAATACCTCCCCTGGTTTTTGAACCCAAGTATATCGATAAACGCAGGATAAAAAATTGGTGCGTTTAATGTCAGTTTCTAGTAAGCCAAACCCATACTACGGGTTGTTTCAGCATTAGAGAGATAAACTCGAATGCTGAGGAAGTCAGTTGGACAAGCAGTTTCGCACCGCTTGCAACCAACACAGTCCTCGGTACGAGGAGATGAAGCAATCTGACCTGCCTTGCAGCCGTCCCAGGGAACCATCTCCAGAACGTCAGTAGGGCAAGCCCGGACGCATTGGGTGCACCCAATGCAGGTGTCATAAATTTTGACAGAATGAGACATTGAATAAAGACTCCAAACTAGGTGTCCAATGCCTTGCAAAATCTGCCGTGAAGCAGACTAGCAAGTCTTAGAACTAAGACTCTAGAATCAACGCCAAGTTTACCGCAGTGCCAGAGACCGCTTCTGAGAAAGTCGGTAAAAATTTAAAGAATTTAATACACAGCGCAATAGTGGCTAGGTTCTTTGACAAAGCCCAGCCAATCTTGGTTCTAGTATTAGAGAATCAACTATTTTGTGCCCCAGTTCTGTCTCTTCTTGTAAACCAGTCGTTACAAAATGTAGGAAATTAGCCAAGGGTTTTTGACCTACAAACTCAGCTTGTCCAAAACTGAACGAGTGGAAACAATGTGATGGTTGAGGCCCAACTTTTCGGGAGCAATCCCTAGTGCTAAGGCGACGAGTTGGGGGAGGTGTAAAACTGGCAAGCCTAGCTTTTGGCCGATCGCCTGTTCTACTTCGGGTTGGCGAGAGTCGAGGTTGAGGTGGCACAAGGGGCAGGGTGTGACCAAACAATCGGCTCCAGAGGCGATCGCTTCCTGGATGTGATTGCCTGCCATGCGGAAGGCTTGATCGGTGGCGTAACTAGACAAGGGCCAACCGCAGCATTGAGTACGGCCTCTGTAATAAACCGGGGTAGCGCCGATCGCCCGGAAGACATTTTCCATTGATTCCGGTTGGAAGGGGTCATCAAAAGGAATGGAGGTTTGGGCGCGGAGTAGGTAGCAGCCATAGAAGGCAGCGCATTTCAGCCCAGACAGCTTACGGGTAACTTTTTCCTGTAGCGCTTCTAAACCATAATCGCCGACTAAAGCCCACAGCAAATGCTTTACCTCGGTGCTGCCTTTGTAGGGTGAGCAGCCTTCTTGCTTCAGTAAACCGTTGATTTGATCGATGTAGTCAGGATTGTTCTGTTGGGATTTTTTCAACCGTTCATCCACATGACCAATCACGCCTTGGCAAGTACTGCAATGGGTGAGGAGCGGCAGATTTAATTCTTCTGCTAGAGCAATATTGCGAGCATTAACGCTGTCTTCTAAAAGAGCGGATTCTTCCTTAAACGTCCCGGAACCACAGCAGGAAGCTTTTTTTAATTCGACCAGCTCAATTCCTAAAGCTGAAGTGAGGGCGGCGGTGGAGAGGTAGAGTTCTCGGCAGGCTCCTTGAGCCACACAGCCCGGAAAATAAGCGTACTTCAAAGACGGAGATGGCATAGCTAAGCATGACTGAATGGGCGTTTAGCTCCAGCAAAACTCTAGGCTTCACCAAGCCTGCCTAGAATCGAGCAGCTAACTCGCGACTGACCTTTCTATCATCGCTTTTTCAGCTCAGGACTGTGGCGATCGCAGTTAACGTTTCGTTGAGTTTTAGGGCAGAATGTGTCACTTACGGAAAGCGCCTATCTAACGCGATCGCCGTCACGCTTTCAGATAAGATAGGAAATGCTCAGAACTGAGTAAGTTGTAAAATAAGAAGCTAGGGGTTGTCATGAACCAAGAAGAAATCTTTGCTAAAGTTCAAAAGATTGTTTCCGAGCAACTCGGTGTAGAAGCCAGCGAAGTCAAGCCAGCCGCTAGCTTTGCCAACGACCTCGGCGCTGACTCCCTCGACACGGTGGAGTTGGTGATGGCTTTAGAAGAAGAATTTGACATTGAAATTCCCGACGAAGCAGCGGAAGAAATCGCGACTGTGCAAAACGCCGTTGATTACATCAGCAACAAAGTAGCAGCTTAGACTCTGGGCAATTGACAACTCCCAGGATAGGCGCTGACACGGTTCCTATCCTGTTTATTTGTTTGATACGCCTTTCATCTCAAAACCTGTATTCTGCGTTCCGGGCAGGAAAGCCCTTGAATTTTAAATCATGACAAATTCTGACCGTAAGCGCGTTGTTGTAACGGGTCTCGGCGCGGTTACACCCATTGGCAACACCTTGTCAGAGTATTGGGAAGGGTTGGTGAGTGGACGCAATGGAATTGGCCCAATCACTCTGTTTGATGCAGCTCGGCACGATTGCCGAATTGCTGGAGAAGTTAAAGGATTCGATCCCTTCCAATACTTAGACCGTAAGGATGCGAAGCGGATGGATCGGTTTGCTCAGTTTGCGGTGGCAGCGAGTAAACAAGCGATCGCCGATGCTCAATTTGTCATCAACGACCTGAACGCAGAACAGGTGGGTGTCATCATCGGTTCGGGTGTGGGTGGCATCAAGGTTCTGGAAGACCAGCAGGAAGTTTATCTGACCAAAGGCCCAGACCGTTGTAGCCCCTTCATGGTGCCGATGATGATCGCCAATATGGCGGCAGGTTTGACAGCAATTCATATCGGAGCGAAAGGCCCCAACTCTTGCCCGGTAACTGCCTGTGCCTCTGGTTCTAACGCGATCGGCGATGCCTTTCGGTTGATCCAAGGTGGCTATGCTCAAGCCATGATCTGCGGTGGGGCGGAAGCTGCGATTACTCCCCTCTCGGTTGCGGGGTTTGCATCGGCTCGAACGCTCTCCACGCGCAATGATGACCCTGCTCATGCCAGCCGTCCGTTTGATCGCGATCGCAACGGCTTTGTCATGGGTGAAGGGGCAGGCATTTTGCTACTCGAAGAACTAGAGCATGCCCTCAGTCGTGGCGCTCGCATTTACGCTGAAATGATTGGTTATGGCATGACCTGCGATGCCTACCACATGACTTCCCCCGTTCCCGGTGGCGAAGGGGCGGCCAGAGCGATTCAGCTGGCTCTCAAGGATGCTGGGATTACGCCAGAGCAAGTGAGCTACATCAACGCTCATGGCACTAGCACCCCGATGAACGACCCCAACGAAACGGCAGCAATTAAGACGGCTTTAGGCGACCATGCTTACAAAGTGGCAGTCAGCTCCACGAAGTCGATGACGGGACACTTGCTGGGTGGTTCAGGCGGTATTGAAGGTGTGGCAACGGCTCTGGCTGTGGCTCATGACCAATTGCCTCCCACGATCAATCTAGAAAATCCTGATCCCGCTTGTGACCTAGACTATGTACCAAATCACAGCCGATCCCATAAAGTTGATGTAGCTATATCCAACTCATTTGGGTTTGGCGGTCACAACGTTACGGTAGCATTTAGAAAGTACGTTGGCTGAGCTTGTAAAATTTAACCCAGTCTTTGGGATCGCGGGGTAACTCAGGTCTGCAAATGCCTGAGTTTCTCCGTTAGTAATTATTACCTATCAACTGCCATTATCAGCTACCATAAGGGTTAATTGATAGGTACATACGCTTAGGGTGACCCGGAGCAACGTCACGATCGCTCACCCAGTCCAGTGCTAACCCGTAGTTCAGTAGAAGAGATTATGGCTGTCGCAACCCAACAATCACTCGACGAGCTTTGTATTAATTCCATCCGCTTTCTGGCGATTGACGCTGTAGAAAAGGCAAAATCTGGTCACCCAGGGTTGCCGATGGGCGCTGCTCCGATGGCATATGTGCTCTGGGATCGCTTCATGCGGTTCAATCCCAAAAATCCTTACTGGTTCAATCGCGATCGCTTCGTATTGTCGGCAGGTCACGGTTCCATGCTGCAATACGCCCTGCTCTATTTGACTGGGTACGACAGCGTCACGCTCGATGACATCAAGCAGTTCCGTCAGTGGGAATCCAACACCCCTGGACACCCCGAGAACTTCATGACCCCTGGTGTGGAAGTCACCACCGGACCTTTGGGTCAAGGGATTTGTAATGGTGTGGGCTTGGCAATGGCTGAAGCTCACCTGGCCGCTAAGTTCAACAAGTCTGATGCCAAACTGGTTGACCACTACACCTACGTCATCCTGGGCGATGGCTGCAACATGGAAGGGGTTTCTGGCGAAGCTTGCTCCTTGGCAGGTCACCTCGGCCTCGGTAAGTTGATTGCTCTCTACGACGACAACCATATCTCGATCGACGGTTCTACCGACGTTTCCTTCACTGAAGATGTTGCCAAGCGCTTTGAAGCTTACGGCTGGCATGTGCTGCATGTAGAAAACGGTAACACTGACCTCGACGGCATTGCTAAAGCGATCGAAGCAGCGAAGCAAGTCACCGATAAGCCTTCCTTCATTAAAGTCACCACCACCATCGGTTACGGCTCCCCCAACAAAGCCAACACCGCTGGCGTTCACGGTGCAGCACTGGGCGGCGACGAAGTGAAGCTGACCCGTGAAAACCTGGGCTGGACCTATGAGCCTTTTGAAGTGCCTCAAGATGCCCTGAACCACTGGCGCAAAGCGGTAGAGCGCGGTGCTCAACTAGAAGACGAGTGGAATCAAGTTCTGGCGCAATACAGAAGCAAGTACGCTGGCGAAGCCGCAGAATTTGAGCGCTTCATCAGTGGCAAGCTGCCTGAAGGTTGGGAGAAGTCTCTGCCTGTTTACACCACCGAAGACAAAGCGATCGCGACTCGCCAAACTTCTGAAAAGACTTTGAATGCGATCGCCCCTGCTCTGCCTGAGTTGATTGGGGGTTCTGCTGACCTGACCCATTCCAACCTCACCTACATCAAAGTATCTGGTGACTTCCAGAAGGGTGCTTACGAAAACCGTAACCTCCGCTTCGGGGTCCGTGAGCATGGCATGGGTGCAATCTGTAACGGGATTGCTCTGCACAACTCTGGTTTGATTCCTTACTGCGCTACCTTCTTGGTCTTCGCAGACTACATGCGGGCCGCGATTCGTCTGTCGGCACTATCCCAAGCGGGCGTGATCTATGTGATGACTCACGACTCGATTGCGCTGGGTGAAGACGGTCCGACTCACCAACCCATTGAAACCATTGCTTCTTTACGCGCAATTCCTAACCTGCTAGTTATGCGCCCCGCAGACGGTAATGAAACCTCTGGTGCATACAAAGTGGCAGTAGAAGAGCGCAAGCGTCCTACCCTGATGGCTTTGTCTCGTCAAGCGTTGCCTCAGTTGGCTGGTTCTTCGATTGAAGGCGTAGCCAAGGGTGCTTACATTCTGTCTGACAGCGAAGGTACTCCCGACTTAATCTTGATCGCTACAGGTAGCGAAGTGCAGCTTTGCGTCAAGGCGGCTGAGCAACTCCGCGCTGAAGGCAAGAAAGTTCGCGTGGTTTCCATGCCTTGCTGGGAACTGTTTGATGAGCAAGATGCTGCATATCGTGAGTCTGTGCTACCCAAGGCAGTCACCAAGCGTCTCGCTGTTGAAGCGGCTTCCAGCTTTGGTTGGTGCAAGTACCTCAGTTCTGAAGGTGACATGATCAGCATCGAGCGCTTCGGTGTGTCGGCTCCTGGCAACATCGCGCTAGAGAAGTTTGGCTACACCGTAGACAACGTAGTCAGCAGAGCGAAAGCCCTCTTGGGTTAATCTCTAACCTTTTTCCTCTCCTGAGGAAGAGAAACTGTAGATAGTTAAACTAATTGACCTCCTAGAAATAGGGGGTCATTTTTATGGCTTAGTTGATGCCTGCTTGAGATTGGTGCCACAGATTTTGCAAAACTGAGCGTCGGAGTCATGCAAAGTTAAACCGCACCCAAGACATTGGGTCTGGATTTGCGTGGAAGTTTTAACAAGTCTTCTAATCAAGTCTCCAATTTGCCAGGGAATTAAAGCAATTCCAGTCAAGATCATCAACACTGTCAGCAACCGCCCTATTTCAGAAATGGGGGTAACATCACCGAAACCCACCGTGGTCATGGTGACCACAGAGAAATAGAAAGCATCCAGAAAAGTTTTGAATCCGTCTGGATTGATGGGATGCTCAACCTGATAGATCAAGCCTGAGTAGATAAAGATAATGGCAAATAACGTGAAGAGAATTCGAGTAAAAATGGCGCTATCTTCACGACTGACTCGACCAAATAAGGCAGTACCTTCTACGAACCGAACGAGTCTTAAAATCCGGAACCAGCGCAATAGCCGAATAAAGCTAATATCAGTAACGCCGAGAAAGAAGGGCAAGATAGCAATTAAGTCGATCGCAGAATAGACGCTAAAAAAGTATTTAAATTTTTGCTCAGCACACCAGAAGCGCAGAATATACTCGATAGCAAAAATGACTAAAACAATGGAGTCAATTAGCTTAAGTTGTTCCCGGACTGAATCCGGGATCGGGTAAGTTTCGGCAACAAAAATACCGGAAGAAAGTAAGACTAAACTGGCGATCGCTAAATTGATCAAGATGCCAATTGGGGTTTCAATGTCTTCTAAGTAGAAAGAAACTTTTTGGCGCAAAAGCATTGAGAATGAAAAGCAATGAATCGAGAGAGTTGACTGATCCAAACAGTTTATTATGACAATTTCTCACCACAATGGCTGCGATCGCTGAAACTAAGACTGAGAGAATTCTATGGGTAATAAAACTGTAAATTTTGTGTGTTCGGCATTACTCGTGACTTGAATCACCCCGCCTAAATGCTCGACTAGCCTCTTGACTAAAGCTAAGCCTAAGCCAGTCCCTCCCTGCTTCCAGCGATCGTTGCGAGGAATTCGGTAGAACTTTTCAAAGATTCGGGGCAGCTCAATTTCAGGAATTTCTACCCCAGAATTGCTCACACTCAATTCTATATAAGGAGTGCTGAAATGTGCGATCGCGCTGATTTCACCACCCGGAGGGGTGTACTTACAAGCGTTATTGAGCAGCTCTGCAATCACTCTTTCTAAACTTGGTTGATCGGAAACTAAGAGTGGCAAGTCGGAGAGAATTTGAACATGAATTTTCTGCTGGCGGCTGCTGGCTCGTTCTTCAAAGGGTTCCACCATCCGGGGGAGCCAATCATTAATATCAATGGTTTCGGCGGTAAAGGGCTTGGCTGCCGCTTCTAAGCGTTGTAAATCTAATAAGTCGTTAATTAGGCTAATTTCGCGATCGCATTCGGCTTGCAAGATTCTAAAATAATGCTCTTCCTGTTCCTCCGTTTTGGCAATTCTGAGCATGTAAATCGCCATTTTCATATTCGTCATTGGACTGCGAAGCTCATGAGACACCGTGCTTAGGAAGTCATCTTTCAGCAGATTCATGCGCTGCAATTCTTCCATTTGCTGACTCAGGTTTTCTTCAATTTGCTTCCTCGCCGTGATGTCTTCTAGAACCAGCAGCAAACCATTTAACCCCAGAGATTTTTGCTTGGTTTCGATCTCGGTGTTGCCGTACAGCAAAGGTTCTAACTTCAGTTCAAACCAAGTGCTATTTTGTTGTAGTTCATGGGGAGTGACGGGTCGCTGTTGCTTCAACAGCTGTAAATCTAACTGCCACTGTTCTGGGCTCAGCCAGTGGGGAATCAGTTGAGCATGGAGGCGATCGCCCACTTGAATCCCCAACCACTTCGCCGCCATTGGGTTGCAAAACCACACCAAGCCATCCAGATCCGCCGCCAAAAGACCAATCGAAAGACTCCGAGCGATCGCAGCTTGGGCTGATTGCGATCGGCCAAATTGTTCTGCCAATAAAGCCAACTGAGCCACAGGTTGTATAGAAGCGGGCTGAACCAGCTGCCAATCGGGTGCTTGAGCCAGTGTAGAACTAGAATTGCGAGCGGCGATCGCTTGCACAATGTCTTGATGGTGCGCTTGCCAAAGCTGTTTGACTTCGTGCTGAAGTAAAGCGTTTTCCCGCAAGCGTTCCTCGATGAGGACAGTGCCAGTCGTGGCGCTAAAGAGAATGATGGGCAATGCCACAGGTATTAAGTAACCTGCATGTAGCAGTAGCAGAGCCACCACGCCCCAGGCAGCACAGAGGCTTAACCACAGGCTAATCTGTCGTCCCGTAGACCAACAGCTCAGGATATAGCTCAATCCAGGTCCGCCTAACAAAAACAGCCACACCAACCAAGATCGAGGGGGCAACCGCAGCGAATTATGTTGCAACAAGTTCGAGATCACAGCGGTATGAAGATGGACACCGCTGGCTGGAGGATTGCGATCGAAGGGCGTAGGTAGAGAATCTAGCCCTGCCGCTGTCATCCCCACCACCACAATTTTGTCCTGAAAGGCTTGGGGTGGGATTTGCTGCCGCACCACATCAATAAAAGAATAATGCTGCAACTGGCGTATAGGCCCAGGCCAGTTCATCCAAAAAGGCTTTGCTAAATTCGGTAATTCGACCGGAGCCTGGACGAGGCTGTAACCCCGAACCGTTGCCAAGCCTAAGGTGGGAATTTCCTGCAACTGCAAGTCAATTTTGCGAACTAGACCGTCAGCATCTTGTTTCTTGTAGACTTGGCCGACGGCAAAAGCAACTTTGCGGAGGGGTGGGCTGGGTAGCAAAGGCTCTCCCGTGCTATTCCAAGCTTGAGCCAACACGACTCGCCCCTGTTGCTGCACTGCTGCTGCCAATTCAGCATCTTGAGGGCCTTGATCGGTCAAGACCAAATCCAAAGCAATGACACTCGGTTCGGCTTGGTTGAGCACACTCAGCAGTTGAATATATTGCTGCCGATGCCAAGGGAATGGTCCCAGTTCTCGCAGACTCCGGTCATCAATTCCCACAACGACCACTCTAGAGTCCCAAGCGATCGCCCCCCGCAGTTGAAACAGCGTGTTGTAGGCAATTTGTTCTAGCGGTTGCCCAGCATCTAAGAGCGCCAAACTAGCAACCACGAATGCCGTGACTCCTCCTGGAAGCAGTCGCCACCCTAACTCCCGGAACTGCCGCTTCATACTTTTGCTGTCTGCTGACCCCCAGGAATGGAATTATGAACGATCGAGGTTGAGGTGAAGGCTGCAAGGAATTTTTCTATTGTCGATCATGAGTCAAAAATGGCACAGGGACTACCTCCCCTTGGGTGGTATCTACTTGAACTTGTAACCCCGCTCCCCCCGCTTTGGTTCTAATGTAGCCGAGTCCAAATGCTGCTTGACCCAAGGTTGTGGAACTAGTGAGGATACCGACTTTATCGTCTCCTAAGGTGATGCTGCTACCTGCTGCGACAGGAGCACTGAGACGAATGCCCCAAAGTTGTTGTTTGACTCCTTTATAGGTATCGAGACGGGCAATGGTTTCTTGGCCGATGTAGCTACCTTTATTAAAAGAGATGGTTTGCCACAATCCTGCCTCTAAAGGATTGTAGTCTTCGGTGAGTTCGTGGTCTGGGACTGGACGACCTTGCTGAATTCGCAACTGTTCCCAGACGCGATCGCCCAAAGGGACTGCACCTTGATTTACCAACTGCTGCCACAAGCTTGCTGCCGCCTCCGCCGCCACAAACAAGGTATAACCCAGTGTGGCTAAACCGCTGCCAATGGCAACTCGAACGTCACTGTCTGCGATAGGAAACAGAGCATGATTGCCGTAGGGTTGGCCAATCAGCTCACCTGCTCCCAGTGTATCAAGTAAGACATCGCTCTGGGGGCCAATGAGGCTAAAGGTGGCAGTAGTGGTTGTCAAATTGGTCAGCTTGACGCGATCGGCAAAAAAGATGTAGCGATCGAGAAACTCTAGCAATTTTTGGCAACGGTTGGGAGAAACCAACAAAAGCACCGTCTCTTCTGTGACATAGATACTCGCGAGATCCAGAGTGCGAGCCGTTGAAGTGACAAACACGGTGTCGCAGCCCTGCCCTGGTTGCAAACGCTTGATGTCGTTGGTGCTTTGGTTGTGCAGAAAGTTCAGTCGATCGGCATCGGAAACTTGAATGCGGCCCCAATGGGAGCGATCGCACAATGCCACTCCTGTCTGAGCCGCCTCCAGCGCCGCACCATCATTGCCAAAAGTGACTGGAATAATGGCTGAACCTCTCTCTTCCAGCGTAGCGCCAGCTTCTGCCTGGAGTTGATGCAGATCTTGAGTCATAGAATTGCAACGGTGCCTCTAGAAATGAGCGCGGGGAAGATTGGTAAACACTTGCTCAATAATTTGTCGAGCCTTAGCGTCTAAACAATTCCAATCGACTTCTCCCATCTCATCATCAATCAAGCTGGTGTCGATCTCAACTGCTGATGCGTCAGCGTGATCTTGCAACACCTGATAGTTACGAAAACAAACTTGATAGCACAGCTCCCACAGATCGACTTGAACCTGCTGGTCTTGTTTTTCGAGACACAAAAGATACCCCGGAAAAGGTTGAGGAAGATGAGTTAAGGCTTGTTCAATGGCAGTAGCCTGGTCCGGTGAGGCAGTAGCTAGCTCAGCTTGCAATTGCGTGACCTGATTTTTGACAGATTCTGGCGTGTCTTCCGGCCAAATCTGCACATCCTGGTAGCTGCCTTTCCAATCAGATTGATCTAATTGTTTGCGGATATTATCTAATAAGCGAATAAAGGCAGGCTGCATCAGCAATTCAGCTTGTGCCCAAGCAACTTGGTCTTGAAAGTGCGGCTTCATAAAAAAGTAGAATCTTAAACCTTGAGGGTGTTAAGCAGCGATCGCTTTATCCCTTTAACCACATTAATCTAAATTGTTCGTTGGCTGGACTGAGCCACAGTGAAGGCAAAAGGCGATCGCAATTGCGTTTGCTTGCACCAGATCGGTCAATTTTGATCTAAATTGAATGGGGTTAGGAGTGAACCGAATTCTGAAATTCACAGGATGAGCGTTACTGAGCGGTTTGACTGAATCTTACTAACGCAACTGTCCTCTGAAACTCATGGGGCGATCGCTTAGCCGTGACGCGACAATTTCTCACGTGACTAAAGCCCTGATATCCCTGACTGTGAGTGCTACGAAACCAGGGGCATCCTCTCAAGTACTGTAGCGTACAGTGTCAGAAAGAAACGTTTTAGTATATTCAATTTCAAAACTTGTTTTGCTCGGAAATGCTCATATTGTGCCGAGTTGGGAATTATTTTAAGTGCGTCAAATGACTGCGGCTCAGGCTTTAAGTAGCCACAAGCTAGTGGTTGGGGATTTAGCATCTACCTTTGGGTAGAAGTCAGGTATCATCTCTTGCCCTCAATAATAGGCGATAGCTATGTTCACCTAAGCAATTATCGATACATCAGCTCTGCTCTCTCCGACTTGATGGCTGCTCTGACAAGTTTGGTTCCAGGCCAATTGGCTAGCAGTCTCAGCTTCCTGATGATTCTCATCTTCATTGTTCTAAAAGGATCAGGTTATGCCCGCTGAACCAGCCACCAAAGATACTGAGAACTTGGATCTTAGACAGTTACTAAAAATACTAAGTGCCGTCAAAAAAGGTAACTTTTCAGTTCGCATGGCTGATGAGTACACCGGAATGGCTGGAAAAGTTGCAGATGCTCTCAACGACATCATTGAGCTGAACGAGCGGATGACGAAGGAACTGGAGCGGATTGGTAAAGTTGTTGGTAAAGAAGGCAAAATTACTCAGCGAGCTTCGTTGGGCAGTGCGGGTGGTTCTTGGGGCGCATCTGTAGAGTCGGTCAACAGCTTAATTAGTGATTTGGTGCAGCCCACCGTCGAGACCTCGCGCGTCATCCGGGCAGTGGCAAATGGAGATTTGTCCCAGACGATCGCGACTGAGATTGAAGGCCGCCAACTCAAAGGCGAGTTCTTACAGACGGCTCAAGTGGTCAACACAATGGTGGAGCAGCTCAGCTCCTTCGCCTCTGAGGTGACGCGGGTAGCACGAGAGGTGGGGACCGAAGGGAAACTGGGTGTACAAGCTGAAGTCAAAGGCGTAGCGGGTACCTGGAAAGACCTCACCGATAACGTCAACTTGATGGCTGGCAACCTGACGGGACAGGTGCGAAACATTGCGGAAGTGGCCACGGCGATCGCGAATGGCGACCTCTCCAAGAAGATTACGGTAGATGTCAAAGGCGAGATTCTAGAGCTAAAGAACACCGTCAACACGATGGTGGACCAGCTCAACTCCTTTGCCTCTGAGGTGACCCGTGTGGCCCGTGAGGTGGGAACGGAAGGGAAACTGGGGGTGCAAGCCGAGGTGAAAGGCGTAGCGGGCACCTGGAAAGACCTGACCGACTCCGTGAACTTGATGGCAGGCAACCTGACCGCCCAAGTGCGGAACATCGCGGAAGTGACGACCGCAGTAGCGAACGGCGACCTCTCCAAGAAGATTACGGTAGATGTCAAAGGCGAGATTCTGGAGCTGAAGAACACGGTCAACATCATGGTGGACCAGCTCAACTCCTTTGCCTCTGAGGTAACGCGGGTGGCGCGGGAGGTAGGTGCGGAAGGAAAGCTGGGTGGTCAAGCGGAAGTCCGAGGCGTGGCAGGCACCTGGAAAGACCTGACCGACTCCGTGAACTTTATGGCAGGCTCTTTGACCGCCCAGGTACGGAACATCGCCGAAGTGACGACAGCGGTGGCGAACGGCGACCTCTCCAAGAAAATCACGGTAGATGTCAAAGGGGAAATTCTAGAGCTGAAGAACACGATCAACACGATGGTGGACCAGCTCAACTCCTTCGCTTCTGAAGTAACGAGAGTTGCCCGTGAGGTAGGAACGGAAGGAAAGCTGGGCGTACAAGCGGA
>DATNPE010000140.1:0-3157 GCA_036703355.1 Allocoleopsis sp.
ACACGTCTCCCCGATCATGCTTGATATCTTGCTAAGAGCCAGCCAATACGACCAAGGCTTATTCCTAGTCAGCGATGCCCTAGCCCCTCTTGGTCTCCCCGACGGCATCTATCCCTGGGACACCCGCCAAATCGAAGTCAAACAAGGCACCGCTCGACTCCCAGATGGCACCCTCTCCGGAACCACCTTACCCTTGCTAGTTGGCGTACAAAATCTGGTCAAATGGGGAATTTGCGATGTTGAACAAGCGATCGCCCTTGCCACCACTGCACCCAGACACGCGATCGGATTGTGGCACGAACCAACCGTAAACCATTGTCCTTACCAAGGTCAGCCTGTCAGCAACTTGCTGCGTTGGGCGATCGATCCTGAAACTCAAACTCTCTCATGGCAAAGACTGGAAATGACCTCTCCCCAACCCCTCTCCTAGAAGGAGAGGGGCTAAAAAAGATTTTCTCCCCTTCCCTACTAGGGAAGGAGCTGGGGGTTATGTCGCCAGATTCCGAACCTCCAACAGGCCAACTCGTCTGGAGGGGGTCTGGGGGACGCAGCCGTCCCTCAGCGGGAGTTTGAGGGCAGGTGCCCTCAAGGCTCGGATTCCCCAAGAGTAGCAAAACACATCAGAGAGCCGCGATCGCCCCACCCAAAACAACAACAAATCATCATAGGATTGAAAACTGTAGTCTGTTGAAACCCAGTAAATAGAACCAAATTTATGAACGTGGTGGATGATAAAACCGTAGTCCGGGAGTACTTCAACGCAACCGGATTTGACCGCTGGCGACGCATTTACGGCGATGGAGAAGTCAACAAAGTCCAACTCGACATCCGCATTGGGCATCAACAGACCATCGATCACGTCCTAGGCTGGCTCCAAGCCGACGACAACCTTGCTCAAATCACTGTATGCGACGCAGGCTGCGGAGTCGGTAGCCTCAGCATCCCCCTCGCCGAAGCAGGTGCAAAAGTCTTCAGCAGCGACATCTCCGAAAAAATGGTTGAAGAAGCCAAAGAGCGCGCCGCCTCTGAACTCGGCCAAACCACCAACCCCACCTTCAGCGTCCAAGACCTCGAAAGCCTCACAGGTAGCTACCACACCGTCATCTGCCTCGACGTGTTGATCCACTACCCCCAAGACAAAGCCGCTGACATGATCGCCCACCTCAGCTCCTTGGCAGAGTCCCGCCTCATCCTCAGCTTTGCCCCCAAAACCTTCGCCTACAGCTTACTGAAGAAAATTGGTGACTTCTTCCCTGGCCCCAGCAAGGCCACCCGCGCCTACCTGCACCGAGAAGCAGATGTCGTCAAAATCCTAGAAGCCAACGGCTGGAAGATTGAGCGCAACGCCATGACCAAAACCCGCTTCTACTTCTCCCGTCTCCTCGAAGCCGTGAAAAAATAAGCTTCAAAATTCGATAAAGTCACAGGCAAGGGCGATCGCGACAGGCTAGAATCTCGGCTAGCGCGATCGCTTATTGCACCGTTATGAAGCTCGTCAAAATTATTTCGGCTTGGATTCTCCTACCCTTCGGTCTTGCCATTGTGATTGCTATGGTGGCAGATGTTTCTAACCCCAAAGCTCAAAACAAAGAAGGTGCAGTCGCAGCTCTGGCTTTCTTTGGGCTACCGAGTATCGCTTTAGGTAGTTGGTTGGCCTGGGATGTGGTGCAAAAGGGTCGTCAAGAGAAACGCGATCGCTTGCAAGACACCTTTTATCAACTGGTAGAGGCCAACGACGGAAAAGTTACCCTGCTGCGGTTTGCCAAAGCAGCAGACTTATCTGGAGCCGAAGCCAAGCAGTATTTAGAGGCAAAGGTCAAGGAATTTAACGCAGACTATGATGTCAGTGAAGAGGGAGACATCTCTTACCGCTTCAAGCTCTAGAGCTATATAGAAATAGCATCTGGAACCCGTGCAGTACCTAGATCGACTTGCCACACAAAAGCAGCTTGCAGATCAGTCCCGCTTAGATCTGTCTGGCTCAAGTTAGT
The DNA here is from genome assembly GCA_036703355.1 of Allocoleopsis sp. GTDB lineage: Bacteria > Cyanobacteriota > Cyanobacteriia > FACHB-46 > FACHB-46 > Trichocoleus. The sequence continues at coordinate 1,992 of DATNPE010000140.1, forward strand.
GCGCGTTAAATAAGCCGCTTCCAGTCTTGCTCCGCTTAAACAGGCACCCGTGAGATTGGCATCTGTGAGGTCTGCGCCCCTCAAATCAGCGCCCGTCAGATCCGCACCGCTCAAATTGGTCTGAAACAGGTATGCCTCAGCCAAATTCGCCCCTCTCAGGTTGGCACCTTGCAGATTCGCCCCACTGAGATGAGCATGGGCAAGATCCGCCCCCCTGAAGTCCATACCCCTGAGATCAGCGCGAATTAAATTAACGCCTCTAAGCTGATTGAGATCGATCAGGCGGAAAGTCAGAGTCCAGGTTTTGGCGGTTCCTGGGTTGTCTTGGATATTACTCTGCATGGGATGCCTCATGACTCGTGTGAGATTGAATTAGGCGCTCCAGCACACTCGACTGCATTGGTAGCGGTTCTGTCAACACAGCCTGCACTGGGTCGCGATCGCGGATAGAAAATTCAAACTCCAATTGCTTGAGTGAGGGCTGAATCACATTGAGGGTGACTGCCAACACAGCATCTTCCTCATCTCGGTCAACCGCAATGGAGGTCACTGGAGCCACCAACGTCAGTTGAGTTCTGGTATCAGCATCCAGCCCTGCATTGAGTCTGGTGTCAAAGTTGTAAGCCTGGTTTAGCACTGAGTGCGTCAGCCAATGAGTGCTAAACCAGAGGAGAAGCCCAATCAGCGCGAAGGGAATCCCAAACCTCAGCTTGGCTTTGCAGAAGCGCATTAGTCATCAAATACTTGCACGACTTCACCGCTGGCACGAGTAATGTTAATGGCATCTAGGCTGTTGTCGTCATCATAGGTGCCGCTGACTGTGACTCGTTCTCCAATCGCAAATTTAGCCTGCCGCAAAGGGCGATCTTCCGCTTCTACTAAAATCTGTCCTGTGCCGTCATCCAGAATAAAATCTTCGCTAAAAATCTGGACAATCTTTCCCGAAATCGCGACTGTATTGGCCCGCTGTAAATCTCGGATGCTAGTTGGCGTACTAGACTGGGCGCTGGTTTGAGTGGCAGATTGCATGTTAGCTTGAGCCATCACCCCAGCAGGAATCGCGGCGATCGCGGCCAACATAAAACCAACTCCAAGGACTCGTTTCATGGAAATACCTCCAATCGAGAGTTTGATCTTCATCTGACTTTTAGATTGGCAGACAAAAG
>DATNPE010000141.1:0-7023 GCA_036703355.1 Allocoleopsis sp.
TAGAGTGTAGTGCAGTTGGGATTGCGTCAAATAATCCCAGGCTTCGACTCCATCCTGTGCCCAATCGACAATATATTTTTCCTGCCTGAGCGTCCGAAGAATGGCAGCTCCGACATCTGCTTCATCTTCAACCAGCAGAATTTTCATATCGTCAGCAGAAGAATCAAGAATTTGAACAGGATGATTATGGGCTGTGACCATAGCGTAATTAACGCAAATCGTGTATTTTCTGACTCTGACAGTCCCCGACGAAAGTAGCGTGAAATGACTCAAGCGACGCAGCAAGTAATCCACATCGCTCGAATCAGATTGTGATAAGTTCTACTGTTTGAAGCTAAAGCGGCTGTTCATCTTCTTGTCATCTACTTCGGATAAAACTGCAACGTTATATTCTCCAGTGGGTGCTTGAGCTAGAACTGCCTTGTAGACCTTCTCGCCAGCATCGTACTTCATGTCCAGAGCTTGTTGCGTTCCATCGGGTAGCTGAACTTGAGCGGTCACTTTTGCCGTTGTGATTGGGGTATGCGCTTCTCCTTTTTCAATCACAAAGTCAAGGCTCACACCGTTATCAGCTTTGTGTGTCAAAAACTCTAGATGATAATCTCCCGTCTCTAGGACTTGCCCCCCTTTGCCATGTTCATTACCGCTATGATCATGTCCATCTCCCTCTGTGTGGGTTTCTGGCGCTTTTGAATCAGATTTCGCGGTACTAGCAGAAGTTGCTTCGGTCGGATTGCTATTCGTTGCGCTTGTTTTGGAGGCTTCGCTGCTATTGTTGCAAGCAGTCAACGACAGCAGCGTAATGCTGCTCAAGGTAACGATCGCTAGTTTGAAAAGTTTCATCAGTTCACTCCTTTGTAACAAACGGGTAAATCAGGTAGCATCACTAGGATGAATGCCAGAGAACAGGAAGTTAAATCGGGCTGTTCATCTTTTCCAGGGAGATACGATCGTCGTCTGGCTCCTCAATGTGAGGTTTTGACGACTTGGGAAACAGCGCCTTACCAAACTTTGCGTACAATGCAGGCAGCATCAGTAAGGTCAGGGCGGTTGAGGTAAACAACCCACCGAGAACCACGATCGACAACGGCTGTAAAATTTCCTTTCCAGGTCCGCCTTCGGAAATTAGTGGAAACAATCCCAAAGCTGAAGTAAATGCAGTCATCAGAATTGCATTAAGGCGTTCCTGAGAACCTTTGATAATCACCTCTTTGAAAGGCATCCCTTCTGCAAATTTGGCATTGTAGTTATCGACAAGCAGTAGTCCATTCCGAGTTGCAACTCCAAACAGCGTCACAAATCCGACCAGGGACGCGATCGATAAAATTCCTCCGGACAAAGCCACCGCAATCACACCCCCAACCAAACCGATCGGTAAATTAACCATGATCATCAGCGTGGAAGGAATCGATTTGACTGAGAAGTACATTAAAACAGTAATGACAACGAATGCGATCGCGCTAAAGAGCAGAATGTTTTGACTTGCACGTTCTTCAGCTTCAAACTGTCCGCCGTACTGGACAAAGTATCCCGCAGGCAGTTGAACATTCTGTTTCACGTTTGCCTGAATGTCGTTGACAACCGATCGTAAGTCTCGCCCTTTGACATTGGCAGACACGATAATCAAGCGAGAAACGTTCTCACGGTTGATCGTATTGGGTCCTGTTCCCTTCACAACACGGGCAACTTGCGCAAGTGGAATTTTCTGACCATTTGCCGTATCGACTAACAGATTCTCGATCGTTTCTAAGCTGTTCCGAGCTTCTGGCTTCAACCAAACTACTAAATCAAAGGTCTGCTGATTCTCCAAAACTTGAGAGACAACGCGCCCATTTAGAGCTGTCTCGATCGTTTCAGACAATGCTCCAACCGATAAACCATATTGACTGGCAGCCGCTCGATCAAACTTAATTTGAACTTGTGGAATCGGAACTTGGGGTTCAAGCTGCAAATCGAGAATGCCATCAATTGACTTCATTTGAGCTTCGATCTGTTGTCCGATCGTGCGAAGCTGATCGAGGTCTGCGCCAAAGATTTTAACTGCGATCGCGCTTCGCACCCCAGACAATACCTCATCCATCCGGTGTGAAATGAAGCCGCCAATGTTCGGAGCTGCGCCAGGAACTTTGCTAAACTCTTCGCGCATTTTCTCCATACTGGCAGCGCGATTCTTCATGCCTTCTTCGCTCAAGCCAATATCTATGTGAGCTAAGTTCACACCCGCTGCGTCCCCATCTCCTAAGGCTCGGCCAGAACGCAACTGCACATAGCTATAACGTGGATCGTTTTTCAGGGATTCTTCCACCACAAATCCAGCTTTATTAGTTGTATCGAGAGAAGAACCTGGATAGAGCATTAATGTATTGACGAGCGTTTGCTCTTGAAATTCGGGTAAGAAAATTCGACCCAATCCAGGAATGATTGCGAATGAAGCAGCCGTTATGCCCAGGGCGGTCGCAATAATTAAGGTCGGTCGCCGCATGGAGAAAATTAACAGTGGCTCATACAACCGCTTGAAAAATCGTGCTGTCCAAGTTTCGTTATCAGGTAAACGACCACTGGGTAATAACAATGCACATAGCGCGGGTGTGATTGTTACCGCTGTCAAACTTGAGGCAAGAACTGTTACCAGATAGCCAATTCCCATCGGTGAGAAAATGCTGCCTTCAACACCTGTCAGCGCAAAGATTGGAGCAAAGACAACAACTGTGATTAATGTAGCTCCAAATACAGAATCGGTTAGATCGGCACAGCCTTGATAAACGACCTCCAAAGCAGGGCGAGGATTTGGAGATTGACGATTTTCGCGCAGACAACGAAACGCATTTTCGGCATAGACAATCGCATCATCAACCGCAGACCCGATCGCGACTGCTAATCCCCCTAATGTCATCGTATTCAAGCTTTGGCCGAGTAAACTCAGCGCTAACAATCCTAGCAACAACGACAAAGTTAAGGCAGAAATACAGACCGCAAGAATGCGCCAATTCATCAAGAAGGGAATCAGAATGACCGCTACAATGATGCCGCCTTCAACTAATGCAGATCGCACATTATTGACAGAAGTTTGAATGTATTCTTCTTGCCGAAAGGTACGCACTACTTTAGTTCCTTTTGGCAATCCGGGTTCTAAATCCTTAATCGCAGCTTCAACTCCACGGGCAACGCTGGGAGTATCTGCCATCGGTTGCTTATTCACCATTAAAATAATTGCAGGCTGGCCGTTGAGACTACCATCACCCCGCTTGATCCCTGATCCAATTTGTACTTCTGCGACATCCATCAATCGCACTGGTGTGCCTTGGCGAGAAGTAATCACAGATTGCTTTAAATCGTCTAAATTCTCAATCCGTCCAATGCCCCGGACTAGAGTTTCTTGATCGGGTGTAATCAAGTATCCACCGGAAGCATTACTATTTGAGCTTCTAACTGCCTCAGAAATTTGATTCAACGACACATTGAATGCTTTGAGTTTCTGCGGATCAACCAATACTTGAAACTGTCGCTCATCCCCACCAAATGCCAGTACTTGGCTGACACCTGGAACTGACATCAATCGATTTGTCACTTGCCAATCGATCGCACGTCGTAACTCCATCATTGAAGTCTGCCCGTCAGTCATGAAAGCGTACTTCACAACTGTCCCGATCGGCGAAGTTTGCGGCGAAATCTGCGGCGCTTCAGCTCCTTCAGGAAGTTTACTTTGAGCAAGCTGCAATCGCTCTGTCACTAACTGTCGCGCTTTGTAGAGGTCAGTGTCCCAACTAAAGACCACGCGAACTACAGAAATTCCAGCCGCAGAAGACGAGCGTACAGTTGTGACTCCGGGCGTTCCATTGATCGAGCTTTCGAGCGGCAAACTAATCAGCGATTCGACTTCTTCGGGAGCGAGTCCCGGTGCTTCGGTTTGAATTTCGATTTGCGGCGGAGCGAACGACGGCAGCACATCGAGCGGCATCTGAGTTACCGCGCGCCCAATCCAGAACACAACGACGATCGCACCAATCACTACCAGCCATCGCTGTGCGATCGCCCACTTCACAATGGCGTTTAACATAACAGGACTATCTTTGAAAGGTTAGGGACAGGAGCGTTAAGCTTCTTCGCGCTGTTTCTTGTCGTTGGAATCGTGAGCAATCTTTCTAAAGGGAATTACGGGATGTCCACCTTCTCCATCAATTACTTGTGGATGTTCCCATCCATGAGTATTGGCTAATCGCATCTGAGCAATCGTGGCTTGCATTTGTCGTCTTGCCACATACATTCCACCGAAAAAGGTTCCAAGCACAACGACTCCGCCGCCTGCTGCCACTGCCCAACCCGGAATCGGGAGTGCAGCACTTGTCGTCGTTTCAGCGGCTTCCTCTTCGCTATGTCCGGCTTCCTCTTCGCTATGTCCGCCTTCTACTTCGCTGCTACCTCGTAGCGATTGTGCTTGAAGCTGATTCGCTCGTTGGGTGACAACCATATCCCCATCAAATAATCCTTTGGTGATTTCGACCCAATTGCCTGAAATTCGTCCTAGCTCAACATCAACGGCTTTGAAGTCATTGCCATTCTGGACATAAACCATGTTCTTCTTGTTAACTTCGATGATCGCTGAACGCGGCACTGCTAACACTGCGACTGGGGTTTTGTCTGTTAATACTTCGATCTGAGCAAACATTCCAGGCTTAAGCATTCCACTAGAGTTATCGAGTTCTGCTCTAACTGGAACTGTGCGAGTTTCACCCTCAACCGTCGAACTAATGGTTTTAATTCGTCCAGTAAATGAATTATTTGGTAAGCTTGCCACTGTTACCCGTACTTGCTGACCTTCGGAAATTTTTTCTAAGTCCTTCTCGTAGATATTGGCACTTGCCATCACTACTTGACTATCCACGATCGTCATCAAGACTTTTCCCGCATCTTGAGTCGATTCTCCGAGAGTGGTTTCGCGGCTGTCAACTGTTCCCGAAATTGGAGCTGGAACTGTGATTGTGCCATCAGAATTTGCATTTGCGCCGAGTTGACGTAAGCGAGTTTCGTAAGTTTGACCACTCAGCTCAACTTGCGATCGTGCGGTTTCCAATGCTGCTTGAGCGCGTTCTAACTGTGCTTGTGCTTCTGAAACCTCTAATCGACTTTCGGCTCTTGAATATTCTGCCTGTGCTTGCGTCAATTTCGTTTGAGATTCGCGTGCATTTCGTTGCGGCAGTGCACCTTGGGTGGCGAGTTCTTGATCTTTGCTATAGCTCTCTCGCGCAAAATCTAACGAGGATTTCGCCTGTTGAATTTCTTTTTCTGCGATCGCTCTTTGCCGATCGAGGTTCTTCTGCGCCAGTCTCAAATCTGCTTCGGCTTGCTGCACACTTCCAATCGCACTTGTTCTGCGATCTAGTGCTTCGGTTCGCAAATTGGCTAAATCAGGACTAGAGAGAAGTGCGATCGCTTGCCCTGCCTGTACCTGATCTCCTGGTTGCACAAACATCCGAATCACCGTTCCTCCCGTCGGATTCGTCACCTGCACCCGCCTGTTCGGTAACACCTCAATTTGTCCAGTCGTTTGAACGCCGAACGGTAATCGCTGGCGCGTCACAGCTTCCACCTTCAAGCCCATGCGTTGAGCGGTTTTTGCATCAACTTTCACGACTCCACCCGTTTGAGGAGCACTCTCCTGGAAGCTGCCTTCGCCATGATCATGTCCTGGACCTGCTAGCACAATTGTTGGTGCGGTCGCCAGGAGCAAGCTAAAGAGCAAGCTTGATAGAACAGATTTGGGGCGACGAGTAGAAGTCATAGAGAATTCTCTCTGGAGAAGGGGTTAGGAACAAGACGGGTTTATCTAACTAATTTTTCACAGCGCCATGAAAATACGATGAAAGAATTGAAAATTTCTATTTTTATGCCTGTGTTTCGTTACGAAGCGAGATAAAAGTGTCGCTGCGATCGCCGACGCAAGTGAGTTAGAACTTGATGTTCTAGTTGTCGAACACGTTCTTTGCTCAATTTCATCTGAAGTTGGGGCTCTTGTGAACGGAGGCGCGAATCAGCTAACTCATAAGTGCCGACCCTATCAAGGAAGGCACAGATATACTCACTCCCCTGATAAAGATAGTCGCTAGACCCATCGCCGAACCTTTGCCATGTAGTCAGCAAAGGGCTCACCAAACTTTTTCAGAAGCATCCGTTCTTCAAGTTTGATTTGGAACTGGGTTAGGTAAAACACACAGATCGGCAACACCAGCGTCGCTCCCAAATTTGCTAAAAAAGTAGCCCAACCAGCCAGTATCAGGGTAAAGCCCACATACATCGGGTTGCGGGTGAAGTGATACATCCCTGTAGTGACAATAGCTGTTGCAGCCTCAGGATTAAGCGGGTTAACTGTCGTTCGATGCTGCCGAAACGCAAGAATTCCTGCCAGACTAATGACTACACCTGCTAGGGTTATCGCGATCGCAACTACTAAGCGTCCCGGAAAAACAAAAGATAGGCGAGGCAGTAGCCTAGCCATACATACCATGACTACCGCGAATAATATTACGACTGCAACTGGCGGTACTTTCAGATCGAGAGCAGCCCTGTTATCCCCCATGTTAGCCATACTCCATAACGTTTAGCGTTTAACCCACAACTGATACCGCCATTAGCTCCCAGACCACATCAAACCGTACTCGTCGGGCGCGGGCAATGCGAAACCCAGCAGCGTTGAGCAGCCCATGCAGTAGGAACCTTCAGAACTCATGGAGCTATTGCTTCTGGCGTTATGTCTGGCATTCATTACAGCGACACCGTTGGTAATTTCGGATGTGCCCAGCAATTAAAATCAAACCAGCCAAGGGTGTTATGACTGCTTCACTCGATTCACTGAGAAACTCGTTTCCCAACATTGCAGCAATGATTAACTGGCTTAGACCTATTAACCCCAGTAAAATTGTCACTTTGTCTCTACGTTGAAAGTAGCCTAACAATAGAGCTAATAAGCTAATTGGCAACACACACCACAACAGAAGTTGATGAAGCTTCTCAACTGTAATGAATGTT
>DATNPE010000142.1:0-9720 GCA_036703355.1 Allocoleopsis sp.
CAGCTTACCGATCTGCTCAGTTTCACCCTTCAGCATCGTAGTTTGGTTGGCAATGCCAATCCGCTCCAAATCCTTTTCAGGGTCAAAGCCCTGGGAGCAAGCCTTACGGAACTTGGTTAAAAATTCCTCGCGATCGCCCCCGTGCAGGATGTAATTGCTCACATACTCAGCCTCAGCCAAATTCAGCACGACTAAGTAAACTCCTGCAAACGAACTGGTTGCGATCGTTTCCTCATGGTTATATTTGCCATGAATAATCGAGGTGTAGGTGCCTTTCTTGTGCTTCTCCACTGTGTTCCACACCTTCGACACCCAAGGACAAGTGGTGTCCACAATGGTGCAACCGCGATCGTTGAGCAATTGCATTTCCTGCACACTGGCTCCAAACGCAGGCAAAATCACCACATCGCCTTGCGCCACCCCGGAAAAATCTTTTTGCCCCTGATTGACTTCAATAAACTCCACCTGCATTTCCCGCAGACGTTGGTTTACCGAAGGGTTATGAATAATTTCATTCGTAATCCAAATGCGCTCGGTGGGGAAGTGCTGGCGGGTTTCGTAAGCCATCGCCACAGCTCGCTCCACGCCCCAGCAAAAGCCAAATGCCTCTGCTAATCGAATCTTTACGTCATCCCGTTGTAGCGTATAGTCGTTGTCTCGGATTTGCTGAATCAAACTGCTCTGATATTCCGACTCCAAGAGGTTTGCGACTTCGGCTTCATGTCCAAACCCCTTGCGATGGTAGTTTTCAGAACTGTTGAGTGACCGTTTGAAGGCTTTAGTATCCATTCAGCTTTGTCCCTGAAGTGATGGCGCTACACCGTTTTTAATTCCCCTTGATCATAAAACGTGGTGGGATGGATTCAGGGTGGATGGGGGAAGTTCTTGGGAAGGAGAAAAGGGGAGGAGTTAGAAGTCGGGAGTCAGGAGTCAGAATATAGAGTTAGGTTTGGGTGGCTAGGGGATCTAGTTCCATTTGGTGGAAGAGTTGGAGTGCCGATCGCCAAACTAGGTAGCCTTGAGCGCTTAAGTGTAGACCATCGGTGGTGAGGTCTGGGCGTAAGTTGCCCTGAGCGTCTGTAAATAGGGGATGTAAGTCGAGAAAATGTACCCCGTATTCTTCCGCGATCGCCTGCAATTCTTGGTTTAGCTCTCGAATGCGATCGTTGGAAATAGCTTTGAGGCGGTCTTTTCCTTGCCAGGTGGCGCGATCGCCTGCGTGGGGCAAGATGGATTGCAAGACAATTTGGGCTTGGGGATGTACCTGCTGGAGGTCGTAGATAATCTGCCGCTGATTTTCGAGTAACTCAGCATCTCCTACGCCGCGAATCAGGTCGTTAATGCCAATGAGGACAAAAATGGTTTCGGGTTGAGTTCTATCAAATAGCTCCAGGCGGTGGAGCAGCCCAGCAGAAGTCTCGCCAGAAATGCCTTGATTGAGCCAGTTGTACTGAGTGGGCAACAGCTCCGGCGGAAACCAAAGGCTCAAAGAATCTCCAGCCAGGATATTGAGATGCTTGGGACGATCTGCTGCTGCTGCGATCGCTTCTTGTTGCAGGAGAGCCAACCATTGCTCGTAAGTGAGCTGATGACGCGGCCCTAACTCTGGGGGTACAGAGGCAGTGGGGCGAGGCGGTTGGTTTTGCGCTCCGGCGGCACTAGCCTGAGCCAGTGGCGGTAAGCGATGGTCTCGCAGCAGTAGCAGAATTGTCAGTAGCAGGAAACAATTCGCTGCAAGTGAAAACAAGGCCCAAACAGGAACGATCTTTCGACGAGTAGGCACTGAACCAAACTCAACGCGATTTTGAATCAGATTGTAGTCGCAATCTGTCGTTCGTCCACAAAATTGGTTCTATTCGTTGGTGAAGCTGAGCCCAGACGCGAACTCTTTGCCGTAGCCTTCTTCCCCGTGTTCGTTGATGTCCAAGCCTTGGTCTTCCACGACAGACTTGACTCGCAGATCCATGACTAGGCTAAGGAGTTTCAAGATCACGAAGGTGCCAACCCCCGCAAAGATGTAGGTGACGACTACCCCTACAATCTGCTCCCATAACTGAATCGGATTGCCGAAGAACAAGCCATTATCACCGAGTTCGTTAACGGCTTTAGTGGCAAAGAATCCGGTCAGGATCGCTCCAATGGTGCCACCGAGACCGTGGATGGGGAAAGTATCTAAGGAGTCGTCAAACTGCAGCTTAGCGCGGAGGCTAACGGCGAAGAAGCAGCAAACAGCGGTGATAGAACCGATCAGAATGGCACCGATGGGAGTTACAAAGCCTGCGGCTGGAGTCACGCCTACCAAACCTGCCAGGAAACCACTGGCGACACCAATAGCAGTCGGTTTACCCCGAAGAATCCATTCTACAATCACCCAGCTGAGGCCACCAGCAGCGCTAGAGACCATCGTTGCTACAAATGCGACGGTTGCCAGAGCACCAGCGCCTAGAGCACTACCCGCATTAAAGCCAAACCAGCCGAACCAAAGCAGACCAATGCCTAGCAGCACGAAGGGCACGTTGTGAGGAGCAGCAGGCTGTACAGGGTAGGTTTTCCGAGGACCGAGGACCCAAACTGCAACCAGCGCCGAGACACCAGAGCTGATGTGGACAACAGTGCCACCTGCGAAGTCAAGCGCTCCCATCGCACCAATCCAACCCTTCCCCCAAACCCAGTGAGCGAGAGGCGAGTAGATCAGGGTAGACCACAGCGTTACGAACCAGAAGTAAGCCTTAAAGCTCATCCGCTCCACGATCGCGCCTGAAATGAGAGCGGGAGTGATGATGGCGAACATCATCTGATAGGCCATGAAGAGTTGGTGCGGAATCGTGGTGGCATAGCCCACAGGGTCGGGGTCTGTGCCAACGCCATTCAAAAATAGCCAGCTCAGGCTACCAATGATGGGGTTGGCGGTGAATGCAGGCTCAGCTCCAGGGGTAATGGAGGTCGGAGCAAAGGCGAGACTGTAGCCCCAAAGAATCCAGGTAACCCCGACGACGCCCATGAGGATCAAGCTCATCATCATGGTGTTGAGCACGTTGCGCGATCGCACCAAGCCTCCGTAGAAGAAGGCCAAGCCTGGAGTCATCAATAATACCAAGGCTGCCGAGACCAGCACGAAGGCGGTGTCGCCAGTATCAATCGGATTTGCGTTCGCTTCTTGGGCTAGAGCCGTTCCCATTAAGGGACCACTCAGGAGCCACAGAGCGATCGCTCCAATCATCAAACCTTTCTTGAACACTTGTGTTAGCCCTTCAACGCCAAGAGAAATGAATCTGATTGCACCAATTTTTGATGAGTTAGTTCTGTATCAACGTATACAAAAAACTCTCACGGCAAATAATCAATAAAACTTTAGTAGCAATTTATATTGTTGAAATAATTTACTTCTGGCAGATCAAAATCGTTTGCCTCCGTTTCTCTGTGCTTGCGAAAAGTTTTTCTCACCCAGAGCGCGCCATAGAAAAGAGCTGCTAAAGTTCACCCTTAGCAGCTCTAAGTTTTTGACCAGAGGGTACAAGTTAACTAATTCAGCAACCAACCCAGTTAGCTAATTTAGAAAACTCAATTTCAGCGAATGGTGCTGCCCGCCATGCCACTTGCATCTTTGAGGAATCCACTGTAGGCTTCCATGCCGTGTTCGCCAATATCCAAACCTTTGAGTTCTTCTTCTGGAGAGACGCGAATGCCCAAGGTTGCTTTGAGCGCGAACCAGAAAATAGCGGAGAGAATGCCGATGGTCAAGGCAATAGCAGCAGTCCCTAAGAGTTGCAGGCCCAGTTGACTCAATCCGCCGCCCAGTAGCAAACCTGTGCTAGGACCAGCGGTGTAGAGGATGTCTTGACCCACTTTGACATTGGGACCCACGGCAAACAGACCTACTGCGATCGTGCCCCAAACGCCATTGACCAAGTGAACCGAAATCGCGCCTACAGGGTCATCGATTTTTAGCCGATCGATCCAGAGGACGGCAAAGACCACCATCACGCCACCGATCGTACCGATGATGGCAGACGCCCAAACAGGGATGAAGGCACAAGAAGCTGTAACCGCAACTAAGCCCGCCAAAATACCGTTGATCACCATTGAGAGATCAGGCTTGCCTAAGACGAACCAAGCAGTGATGGTCGCAGCCAAACCACCGAAGGCAGCGGCAAGATTGGTGGTCATGGCAATGTGACCGATCTGCCATGTGATGCTCATCGTGGAGCCTGGGTTAAAACCAAACCAACCCAACCAGAGAATTAAGCAGCCCAAAGTGGCGATCGCAATATTGTGTCCTGGCATGGCATTGGAGCTGCCATCTGGATTATATTTACCAATGCGAGGTCCCAAAATCGCCGCACCCAGCAGTGCAGCCCAACCACCCACAGCATGGACGACGGTGGAACCTGCGAAATCCCAGAATCCAGCTTTAGCCAGCCAGCCACCGCCCCAAATCCAGTGTCCTGTTAAGGGATAGGCAACCCCAACGAGCAACAAGCTGAAGATTAGAAAGTCAACGAACTTAATTCGTTCTGCTACTGCCCCGGAAACGATGGTGGCAGCAGTACCAGCAAAGGCCAGCTGAAAGAAGAATTTTGCTAGCAATGGTACACCTGCCCAGTTCAGCGCAGCGTAGGCTCCTTGGTAGGCATCCAGGGTAGCTGGGCTGTTGTCAGCGCCAGAGAGGAAAAAGATGCCATCGACACCAATGAAGTCATTGCCACCGCCAAACATCAAGCCGAAGCCTGCGACCCAAAAAGCAATGGTAGACATGGCGAAGACGATTAAGTTTTTAGCCAAAACGTTAACCGCATTCTTCTGGCGACAGAAGCCAGTTTCTAGCATGCAGAAGCCAGCGTTCATGAAGAAGACCAGCATTGCGGCTACCATCACCCACATGGTGTCCAAGCCCACTTTTAAGTCAGAGGTGGCCTTGGCGACATCTGTCAAGTTAGGAGCGGTTTGAGCGACACCCGCATAGCCCCAAGCCAGCACGATAACGAGGGCTAAAGGAATGCAGGCTTGCCAGCTCGGTGAGAGCATTTTGGCGTACCAGCCAGGAGAAAACCACTTGGCCGCTTTTGGTAAGGACAGCTGTCTATGTCTGCCCCGTGACTTCTTGGTGAGCATTAGTTTTGACATTGCCAGTGAATGATTCCTTTGTGAACTAAGGCAGTGAACTCGCACAGAAAATTACAGCCTGACTGCAAGCAAAGCCACCCTCAACTTTGCACTGAGCAGACTGCTGAAATAACAGACATTTGCGCCGCTCGGAGAGCCAGACGCCTACCTAAAAAAACTTAGAGATATTACTTAGGAAGTAAAAATGATTGCACCAATTTCAGGGCAGTTCGTTCTGTATCCTAGGTTACAATTCTCGATCTGGTTCACCTTTTTGAGGGTTGATTTGAGGGTGAGGCTGTCTCTAGGCGATCGCACCTTCCTCTAATACCTTGCCGCTGCCTTAACAAAACGATCAGCTTTCTGACTCGGTCAGGTACTTGACAAAACACTAGATCTATAATACATTTGTACTAAATTTTACCTCATCACTCCTTTAGGAGCTGGCCCCCAAAGACCTCTGGGGGCTGTTTTTTGGTAATATGACCTGGATGGCTCCCCAAAGTAGAACCTACTCCGTTAAAATAGTAAGTGCGCTAAGTAACGCCCTTTGGAGTTGCGATGACTTCTTCTCCTGTTAAGCAAAAATTACCTCAGGAATGGCAAGAAGTACTGGCTCCGCACGGCCTTGGCTATCGCATCAAATTGCTGTCTCAGCTCCTGGGTCGTAAGTTTCAAGAACGCCTAGAACCGCTTGGCTTGACTCCTTTTCACTGGGTGGTCCTTTGTTGCCTTTGGGAAGAAGATGGTTTGGCAACGTCCAGCATCAGCGAAAAGCTGCAACAGGTCGGAGGAACCTTAACTGGGGTTCTCGACCGGATGGAAGAAAGAGGGCTGATTCGACGAGAGCGAGATAGTCAAGATCGGCGAATCTGGCGCATCTGGTTAACCGAAGCGGGCGAGCAATTGCGGGAAGTGCTCCCGCCGATCGCCGTTGAAATTCGAGATAGTGCTCTAATCGGACTTTCGCAGTCAGAACGGCAGCATTTTTCAGACCTGCTCGATCGCATGATTGTCAATATTTCCTAGTGAAGCTCTATGCCTTGGAAAGCTAAATTTGTCTACGGTTTTGCAGTGAGGGGTGAGCGATCGCGGCACGCGATTGGGAAAGTTTAAACTGAGAACCTAAAAGTTTCATGCTCTAGATATACGCACTCTAAATAAATACTGATTAAATTTGACTAATATTACGCACCCTAAATAAATGAACACTTACTAATTAATCTTGGGTGGCATCTGATTGAGCCTACCTTTTGCGATTCCTAAAGTTTTTGTGCTTCAACCTTTTATTTTTTCAAGGGAACTGAATCGATGAAACGCTCAGATGCAACAGTCTTAAACGGACGCAAACCAACTACGCAAACGCAAGACCACCAAGAGTCTGAGCTAGAGCTGCATGAACAAAAGCTGAACTCAGATGCGGAAGTCGTGATACCTGAAACAGCCCCGGAAGTAGCAGCATCGGTTGCAACATCTTCAGAGCCACCCCAGCCAGAAGCCAATACGCCACCACCCGCTAAAAAGCGACCTCTCAGGTTGATTGTAGCTGTGTTAGGGGTCGGGGCGATCGCGGCCAGTGGGTTTGGATATCGCTGGTGGCAGTACGCTGCTACTCACGAAACCACAGAGAACGCCACTGTGACAGGGAATCTTCACCCTATTAGTGCCCGCATTCCAGGCACCGTCATTGATGTGGAAGTGCAGGATAACCAGCCAGTGCGTCGAGGACAACTTCTGGTGGAACTGGACCCGCAAGACTATCAAGTGAAAGTGCAACAAGCTCAGGCGGCCCTGGAGTCGGCCCGTCGTCAAGCGAATGTCGCTCAAGCCAACATCAGTGTGACAGCTCAAAATGCTCAAGCGCAGAATACTCAAGCCACTGGAGACATCAGTGGTGCTGTGGCAGCGATTTCAACAGCTAAGGCTGCAGTGACGGAAGCCCAGTCTGGAGTACCAGCGGCACAAGCGAATCTGGCTCAGGCAGAAGCCAAGCTGCAAGAAGCAGAAGCTAACTTCAATCGTTACAACAGCTTGTATCAAGAAGGCGCGATCGCACGGCAACAGCTAGACACCGCTAGAGCCGCTTATGATGTGGCGATCGCCCAAAGAAATGCTGCTGCTCAAGGCATTCAGCAAGCTCAGGCCAAGGTAGCGCAAGCCCAGGAAGGTGTGGCGAGTGCTCAGGCCCGACTGGCGGCTGCGAAAGGTGGACTGCAACAGGCAGGTGCCGCCGAACAGCAAACGACGGTGAAACAAACCGAGTATTTAGCTGCCCAGACGGCAATTGCCCAGGCTGAAGCCAAGCTGAAGGAGGCGCAGTTGCAGTTGTCTTACACCAACATTGTGGCGCCTACCGCTGGTCGAATTGGTCGCAAGAATGTGGAAGTAGGTCAACAGGTGCAGCCTGGAACTCCCTTGCTGGCGATCGTCGATGACCAATACTGGGTGGTGGCTAACTTCAAGGAAACCCAATTGGAAGAAATGCAACCCGGACAACCTGTAGAAGTTAAGCTAGATGCTTTTCCTCACCACACTTTTAGGGGCACGATTGATAGCCTTTCCCCTGCTTCGGGGGCTCAATTTGCCCTCTTGCCACCGGACAATGCGACTGGAAACTTTACCAAAGTGGTGCAACGGATTCCAGTGAAAGTTAGCTTTGATCCACGCAGCATTCAAGGATATGAATCTCGCATTGTTCCTGGCATGTCTGCTGAAGTCACGGTTGAGCTGCAATAGCCAAAAATCTCTGTGAACTCTGCTCAAGATAGAGTTCTACTTTGTCATCAGTTAGTAGCGTAAGTGAAGCTGTAAGCGTTAGGACTCAGGCCATCTTCATGAGGTTGGAAACGAAAGCACTCAAGCCAATTCTGCGGGCTTTGGAATCAAGAAATTACCGTCTGTTTTTTGCGGGACAGAGCCTGTCCTTAATTGGCAACTGGATGACTCAGACCGCTACGATTTGGCTGGTTTACGACCTCACAAATTCCGCCTTGCTATTAGGAATTGTAGGCTTTGCTCAACAAATTCCTAACTTTTTGCTCACTCCTTTTGCAGGTGTGTTTGTTGACCGTTGGAATCGGCATCGCACGCTGGTGATCACTCAAGTTTTGGCCATGATCCAGTCGTTGGCACTCGCGGCTTTAGCTCTGACTGGAACCATCCAAATTTGGCAAATCGTTGCTCTCAGCGTATTTCAAGGGTTTATTAACGCCTTTGACATGCCGACGCGCCAAGCCTTTGTAGTCGAAATTGTCGAGAAAAAAGAAAACTTAGGCAACGCGATCGCCTTGAATTCTTCGGCTTTTAGTGGAGCCCGTTTGATTGGTCCCGCGATCGCTGGCTTTGTAATTGCCTCATTAGGGACTGGCGCTTGTTTCCTGATTGATGGCATGAGTTACATTGCCGTGATTGCTGGACTGTTAGCCATGCGATTGCCAGCCCGCTCAGTTCAGCTCAATACGAGTGCAGAACCGATTTGGCAAAAGCTAACAGAGGGCTTTGTTTATGCTTTTGGCTTTCCCCCGATTCGTTCTTTGTTGCTGCTAATTGCCTTAGTCAGTTTTATGGGGATGCCCTACACTGTCCTCGCGCCGATTTTTGCCACCGAAATTCTACGGGGTGGACCAGAAACCTTAGGCTTCCTCATGGCAGCTTCAGGACTGGGGGCCTTGAGCGGAGCCATTTACTTAAGTGCGCGACAGAGTGTGCTGGGTCTTGGCAAAATCATTGCTACTGCTCCTGCTGTCTTCGGCTTAGCTTTAATTGTCTTTGCCCTCTCCCATGTGTTGTGGTTGTCCTTGCTGGCAATGCTATTTCTAGGTGCGAGTTTGATTTTGCAAGCCACTTCCAGCAATACGATTCTGCAAACCATTGTGGATGAAGACAAGCGAGGCCGTGTCATGAGTTTCTACACAGTGGCCTTCATTAGTATGGTGACCTTTGGCAATCTAGCCGCAGGTGGTTTAGCCAGTCAGATCGGCGCTACCAATACGTTGGTGATTGGGGGTGTCTTCTGTATTGCGGGGTCCGTTTTGTTTGCTAGACAGCTACCCGCCCTCCGTCAGTTAGTCCGCCCCATCTATCAACGCATGGGTGTGCTTTCTAAGGCGCATTGACAGTACCTTTGTCGTAATGGCTTGTGGGTTTGAAGTTTGCCCTTTATCGTTGTTGAACTGGAGGCTACCAGTGGCGAATACAGGCTCAAGCAAACAACAGAGAGTGCAGTCTGGGTCTGGTGTCACTCCGCCTAATCCTACGGCCCAAGTCTCCCTAAAAACTTGGATTGGGGTTATGGGGACGCTGCTAGGCGCTTTCATGGCAGTCCTCGATATCCAAATTACCAATGCTTCGCTTCAAGATATTCAGGCCGCTTTAGGGGCGACTTTAGAAGAAGGTTCCTGGATTTCGACTGCCTATTTGGTTGCCGAAATTGTAGTGATTCCCCTAACGGGTTGGCTAGCACGGGTGTTCTCAACTCGATGGTATTTGCTGGTCAATGCCGCCTTTTTTATCTTTTTCTCGGTCTGTTGCGCCTGGGCTTGGAACTTGCCCTCCATGATTGCCTTCCGAGCTTTGCAGGGCTTGACAGGTGGAATTTTGATTCCGATGGCCTTTACA
>DATNPE010000143.1:0-2943 GCA_036703355.1 Allocoleopsis sp.
TGGCTAGCCAGGTGTTAGGCGTTCCCCACGATTGGATTTTGGCGGGCAATGGTAGCGATGACATTTTGAACTTGTTAGTGCGGGCCTGTACGGAAGGCGATCGCAAAATCGTCTACCCCACGCCCACCTATGTTTTGTACGAAACCTTGGCGGAAATCCAAGACACCAAAGTAGTTGAAGTTCCCTACGATGACGACTACAACCTGCCCGTCGAGAAACTGATTGCCGCGAATGGAGCAATCACGTTCATTGCCTCACCCAATAGCCCTTCTGGGACCCTGGTGCCTCTAGATCTGCTCAGCAAGCTAGCTAGTCATTTATCTGGAGTGCTAGCGATCGATGAAGCCTATGTCGATTTTGCCGACTACAGCGCTTTAGAACTGTTGAAAGAGCACGACAACGTGATTGTGCTGCGGACCTTCTCCAAAGGCTATTCCTTGGCAGGTCTTCGTCTCGGTTTTGGCGTTGCTAATCCAGAATTACTATCCGGGCTGATTAAAGTCAAAGATAGCTACAACGTCGATGCCGTAGCCTGTGCCGTGGGAGCAGCCGCGATCGCTGACCAAGCCTACAAAAACGCCTGTGCCGAACGAGTCAAAGCTTCTCGCACAAAGTTAACCGCTGACCTGACTCAACTCAGTTTCACAGTGGGTCCCTCCCAAGCCAATTTCATCCTGGCTCAAGCCCCCGATAACAAAGCGGGTGCGCTCTATCAAGCCTTAAAGGAACGCGGCATTCTGGTGCGCTACTTCAAGCAACCCCGCCTCGACGACAAGTTGCGGATCACCGTTGGCACTGAAGAACAGAACCAAGCCCTTATTTCTGCTCTCACCGAATTGTTGGCCTAAATTGCCTGTGTAGGGGCGAACGGCGTTCGCCCTTCTGGACATTGATGGGCGAGAACTACCCGATCGCCTGCAAGACAGTCAACAATTTCTCGGCTAAAGACTCAATCAATTCTCGGTAAGCCAAGCGCGATCGCCACTTATCTGGAATGCCTGCTTCTCCATAAAAAGCGCCAGCCAGTTGCCCATAAACGGCTCCGGTGGTGTCAGCATCATCGCCTAAATTCACCGCTAACAAACAGCCTTCTCGAAAGGAATAGCTATTGTAGAAGGCCCATAATGCTGCTTCTAGAGATTTCACCACATAGCCAGAGCCTTGAATCTCTGGGGGCTGACGATGCTTGAAGGAACCTTTGGCAATCTCAGCGATTTCTGGAGCCAAGGGATACTGGTGCCAATAGTTTGGAATCGGGCTGTAGTGGTCTGCCAGCAATTCCTCTTTGCTGACTCCTTGAACTGCGCCAACAAGCAGTGCGCCCAAATAGCGACAGGCATCAATTGTCGTGGGAGCTGCGTGGGTGGTACGAGAACTTTCAGCAGATTTGGCGATCGCTTCTTCTGGCTGCTCTGCGTAGAACAATGGCACAGGGGCTAGCCGCATAATCGAGCCATTACCCGCAGCGTGAGGATTGGTAGAACCGCAGTAAGACTCTCCCGTGGCGGCAAATTCTTCTAGAGCTGCACGGGTGGCGTTACCGATGTCGAAACAGCGTCCAGTACTGCTGAGATACCCTTCGCGATACCAGCGGTTATATGTTTTCAGTTGATGTTTTGGGTCAAAGCCTTGGCACTCGATCAGGCTCTCCGCTAAACACAAGGCCATTGAGGTGTCGTCAGTCCATTGTCCGGGCTGGAGGTTGAAAGGACCACCCCCGACCATATCTGTCAAGGGTGAAAAGGAACCGGGCGACTCAAACTCTAAAGTAGTGCCAACGGCATCCCCGGTTGCTAGCCCTAACAAGGCTCCGCGATAGCGCTCAATCAGTTTCACTATTCCTCCACCCGATAGCCCAACTCTGCAAGGCGAGTGCGCGATTGCCGCCACTTCGGCTGCACTTTCACAAACAATTCCAGGTACACCTTGCCTGCAATTAATTTCTGCATTTGTTCACGGGCGGCACTACCGATCGCCTTCAGCATACTGCCACCCTTGCCGATGACGATGCCTTTTTGGGACTGGCGTTCTACGTGAATGGTTGCCAACAAGCGGGTGATGGTGGGTTCTTCTTCCACTCGGTCAATGGAGATTGCGACTGAGTGCGGTACTTCTTCGCGGGTGAGCAGCAAAATTTGCTCCCGAATCAGCTCACCCATAATGAAGCGCTCTGGCTGATCGGTCACCAGATCTGGCGGGTAGTAGTAAGGGCCAGGTTCCAGGCGATCGCCCAACAGGGTTTGCAGTGGCTCCAGTCCTTCCCCCGTCAAAGCGGAGAATTTAGCGATCGGCCAACCGTAAGGCTCTGCCAAGGCATGATAGCTAGCGTCTAAGGCTTCTGACTCGGCGGGTTGTTGGTCACTTTTGTTCAGGCCCAAAATCACGGGCGTTTCGGTTTTGCTCAGCAGCTCGGCAATGTAGCGATCGCCGCCGCCCGATTCAACCGAGCTATCGACCACAAACAAGACCACATCGACTGAATGAATAGCAATTTGGGCATTTTTGACCAGTACCTCACCGAGTTGATGGTGCGGTTTGTGGATGCCAGGAGTATCAACAAAAATAAATTGCGTGTCTGGGGTGGTCAGAATTCCCAAGAGCCGATTTCGGGTGGTTTGGGCTACAGGCGAGGTAATCGCAATCTTCTGGCCCACTAAATAGTTCATCAAGGTTGACTTGCCGACATTGGGACGGCCAATGATGCCCACAAAGCCCGATTTAAAGCCTTCTGGCGCGACGGGGATGCTCCACTGATCTGATGAGTCTGACATAAGTTATCGTGCTTGCCTGCGCCTTACCGCGAGTGAAATGAAGAAGTGCGGTATTGCCATACTAGCGCCGACCATGCCAGTCCTAGCAGCGCGATCGCCCAGCCTTTGGCCTGACAACGGCTAAGATGCAACTTTTACATACCCAGGTGTAACCCCAACACCCAAATCTAAA
>DATNPE010000144.1:0-2361 GCA_036703355.1 Allocoleopsis sp.
GCCTGAACTGCTCGGTTCGTGAAACCATTTTGTCTCGAAGGTATCCAAAAGCTTTGGTAAAAACTTTACTGGCTTAGCGATCAAGTCTAGCAATGCTAGTATTTGCTGGTTCTCTTTCAGTCCACCATTACGTCAATCTAAGAGTAAAGCCATGCGTATTGCTCATGATGTTACAGAATTAGTTGGTCACACTCCGTTAGTCCAACTCAACCGCATTCCGCAAGCTGAAGGCTGTCTAGCGCGTATTGTCGTGAAACTGGAAGGCATGAACCCTGCGGCTTCTGTCAAAGACCGTATTGGCGTTAACATGATCAACGCCGCAGAACGAGAAGGGTTAATTACACCTGGAAAAACGATTTTAGTAGAACCCACTTCAGGGAATACAGGCATTGCGCTGGCAATGGTGGCGGCTGCAAAGGGGTATCGCCTGATCCTAACCATGCCCGAAACGATGAGTTCTGAGCGTCGAGCCATGCTGCGGGCGTATGGGGCAGAACTAGAGCTGACTCCTGGGATTGAAGGGATGGGAGGCTGTATCCGGCGGGCACAACAGATTGTGGACTCAACGCCCAATGCTTATATGTTGCAGCAGTTCCGTAACCCTGCTAATCCTCAGATTCACCGGGAAACCACTGCTGAGGAAATTTGGCAGGATACAGAGGGTGAAGTGGATTTTCTAGTGGCTGGTATCGGCACAGGCGGCACTTTGACGGGTGTGGCTGAGGTGATCAAACAGCGGAAGCCAAGCTTTAAGGCGATCGCGGTTGAGCCTGTCAACAGCGCTATTTTATCTGGCGGTAAACCTGGTCCTCACAAGATTCAAGGCATTGGGGCTGGTTTTGTGCCTCAAGTGCTCAAAGTGGATTTGATTGATGAAGTGGTCACCGTTGCGGATGAAGATGCGATCGCCTATGGTCGTCGTCTAGCACGGGAGGAAGGTTTGCTATCAGGGATTTCCAGTGGTGCTGCCCTCTACGCAGCCATCCAAATTGGTAAGCGACCCGAAAATGCAGGACGCTTAATTGTGATGGTGCAACCCAGCTTTGGAGAACGCTATCTCAGTACACCGCTATTCCAAGACCTGGAACCCAGCCTCTCGACTGCGGCGACTTGACTCAGGTTTTAGATTGCACACTCGCTTCAAGCGAGATAGGGCTGCAAGCTAAAATAGCCCTATGGGAAATTCCAATCACTATGAAACCCTAGACATTCCTCAGGCGGCGACTCAGGCAGAAATTAAGCAAGCCTATCGCCGCCTCGCCAAGCAATTTCATCCAGATAGTAATCGGAATGTCACTGATCACGAGCAGATCAGTCAGATTAATGCTGCTTATGAGGTGCTTAGCGATCCTCAGCGTCGCCAGTCTTATGATCAGGAACTCACCTACGGCTTTTATGGCGTGGGAGATGTTCAATCTCCAGGCGATCGCCAGAAACGAGCAGCTGAAGTACAGAAGCGTTACCGAGAACAGTACCCGACTGGCCAAGCGGCGGATGAACATCTACAACTGTGGCTGAATCAAGTCTATACACCTGTAAATCGGTTGCTATCTCGTATCCTTAAAGCTTTAGCGACAGAAATTGATGAGCTATCTGCTGATCCGTTTGATGATGAGCTAATGGAAGGTTTTCAAGAGTACTTGGAAGACTGCCGTACTGATTTAAGTAAAGCTCAAAGAACCTTTCGCTCGATGCCAAATCCATCCAATGTGGCTGGGGTGGCGGCCCATCTTTATCACTGCTTAAACCAGGTCAGTGATGGCTTAGAAGAGCTAGAGCGGTTTACATTTAACTACGACGATCACTATTTGCACACTGGGCAAGAGTTATTCCGCATCGCTACAGGATTACGACGAGAAGCCCAGGCGGCAATGAAGAATTTGAGTTGACTGCAAACCAACTAAAATGGCCTAAAGCTTACCTCTAGGCCATTATTTATTGATATTTTGATGGGTGTTGCCCACTTGCAGGGTGATCGAAATCGGTAGAGTTGACTCGCTAGACAATCTGCTGGAGTTCAGACTCTAGTAAACCAATTAGTCTCTGATCGCCCAGATTCTTCGCCACTTGCAACCGTCGCTCCAAACTCCGGTAAATATTGGTGCGATGGGTTTCCTCCACTTCCTTTAGCACCCGTTGCCGTACATTTTGTAGGAGAGTGGGCTGGCTGCTAGCCGCTGCTGATTGAGATGCAATCAGGTCGTCCACCTCCATGGGGCGGTGAGTGGAATAGGCAACGCCTCGATACTTCAGATCGAGTGACGTTTGTGGCACTGGAATATGCTTGGGATAAGGATATTGGAGCCGCAGATTTTGTCCGCGATATTTTCCAATGACATCTCCTTCCAACATCTGGAAGGT
>DATNPE010000145.1:0-3330 GCA_036703355.1 Allocoleopsis sp.
TTGTCTCGACCCACTTGTCGCAGTTGTTTTAGCTGTTGCAACGCTCGTTTGAGATGGACGATGCCAATAATTTCATCCTTAGATTCTTCTTGTACTGGAATGCGGGAATAACCTGTTTCTAGGCAAAAGTTGACCAAATCTTGGAGGGTGGCATCTTGTGAAATGGTTCGCATGTCTACTCGCGGTTTCACCACATCGCGGGCACTGACGCGATCGAGCATGAGGGCTTTGTTGAGTAGCTGATGCTTATAGAGATCGAGTTGGCCTTTGCCGCCCAAAATCTCGATCATCAGTTGCAAATCTTGCAAAGATTCTCCTTGCTGAGCGGTATTTCCTTGAAAAAGGCGCACCACACTTTGGGCGATCGCTTCAAAGCAATAAATAATTGGCAACAACGCTCCAGAGAGCCAGTAGATAGGCCGCACTGCCACCATAAAAACTGGCATGACATTGTTGATGGCGATCGATTTAGGTGTAATTTCGCCAAAAACTAATACCAAGAAAGTGACAACCGCAGTGGCCACACCAATGCCAGCGTTCCCCAGCCAAATGGCAAACAGATTGCTGGTGAGAATGGCTGAGAAGTTATTAACTAGATTGTTACCCACTAGCAGGGTGGTGATGAATCGTGCCCGCTTTTCTAGGACTAGGCGAAAGATGCGATCGGGGTCGCCTTGCTCCTTAATTAAAGCTCGCAGTTTTAAGTTGTCGAGTGCGGTAATGGCTGTTTCAGAGCCAGAAAAGCAGGCCGACAGTAGCAACATGACGAGTAAGATAGCTAGGTCGAAACGCACATCTCCTAGCAATGGGCTAGGCTCAGCGATCGCCAAAATATGAATCAGAGAATCTAAAACAATCACAAGCTGCCCTGAGGCGAAATATAAAGGATTATTAAAAACAAAGGAGGCTATTGAGTTGATAATAACCTCCTCGTTTTTCTTCACTCTATTAAAATTTCGCTGTCAGGACTGGCTTGATTCATCGATTGCAACTGGGGATTAAATTAACTCTCCAGTTTCTTGAAGTGAGTGCAGGCGACGATAAATTCCTCCTTGGTCTAACAATTCAGTATGGTTGCCGATTTCCACGACTCGACCTTGGTCTAACACCACAATTTTGTCTGCCTCTCGTACCGTGCTCAAGCGGTGAGCAATGATGATTGTGGTGCGGGTGCCCAGAATCGATCGCATCGCCAACTGAATGGCGCGTTCCGATTCGTAGTCCAGGCTAGAGGTGGCTTCGTCAAACACCAAGACATCCGGATTCGCCAAAAGGGCACGAGCAATCCCGACTCGCTGTCGTTGTCCTCCCGATAGCCGCATCCCTCGCTCGCCCACAATGGTTTTGTAGCGCTGCGGTAGGTGTTGAATAAACTCTTCGCACTGGGCAATGCGGCAAGCTTCTTGCACCTGCTCAAAACTGGCTTGAGGATTGCCGTAAAGCAAGTTATCCAACAAGGTGCCATTGAAAATATCCACTTCTTGATGCACGATCGCCAGCCGCTTGCGATATTGCGTCACATCTAGCGTGGTGATATCCTCCCCATCCATCAGCACACGGCCTTGAGTCGGCTCGAAGTAGCGAAACAGCAGCTTGACTAAGGTAGATTTGCCAGAACCAGAGCGACCGACTAGGGCCACGGTTTGGTAGGGTTCGATCAACAGGTTAACGTCTTGCAGCACCGGGCGATCGCGGTCATAACCGAAGGAAAGCTGCGAAAGCTCCACTTTGCCTGTAAACGAGTAAGCCGCGTTCTGATTGGCAGAGAAATCTAGACTCCCTGCGTCTGAACCCACAGGTAACTGCATCAAGTCATGAAAATGCAGCATTGAGGCATAGCGACGGGCAAAAGTTTCTGCCAAGTTGCTAATCGGCTCTAGCTCGGAGTAGGCCATGCTAGAAATCGTCAGTGTGGTGACAAAGTGACCGAGAGAAATCTTGCCGCCCACGGTGGCTGCGAGGGTAAAAGCCAGAATAAAAAATACACAGCTTTCTACCACTAAGCGTTGCCAGGTTCCCAAGCGGGTATAGCCTCGGTGAATGCGGTAATCCACCACCTTTAGTTCTCGGTCTAAGCGCTGGGATTGCCGCTTTAGCTCAATGGCTTCCGTGGCAAAAGCTTTGACCGTTTTGATGTTGGTGATGATTTCTGAGGTGCGGCTTTCGGTATTTTCCTGATAGCGATCGAGAATGGCTTCGCGTTGAATTAAGCGCCGCAAGTGAGCAAAGGTGAAGCTGAGAATGAAAATAAATGAGAGCAAGAAGGCGATCGCAATCCGCCACTCAATCAGCCAGATGATCACAAAGATGCCCAGCACACGAAACAGCTTAGGAATCAGTTGACCCGCAATTTCTGGATAGCTCCAAGTATGGTTAGCTAAACCTCTTGCCACTCGTCCTGCAATCCGACCGGGGTTGTTCTCGTCATAAAACTCTAACGGCAACGTCAGAATTTTTTGTAGTACATGCTTAGAGTGGTCGCGACGGCTGCGGAGAGCAATGTCCCAGTGAAACCAAGACCCCACCCACGGCTGGATGGGCGCTCTAATCACGGTGACCACAAAGATGAGTCCCATCAGGACTGCCAGCGCTAAGAACTGATTGTTGGGTAGATGGGTGACGCTCGCCACTCCTGCAATTAAACTCTGCATGAAGCCGTCTAATGGTTGCTTGGACAGCACATTGAGAAGTTGACCAATGGCGTAAGGAACGACCAGATCAACAATTTCAAAACTGCTGGAAGCAAGGATGCTGTAGGTAGATAGAGGCCAATAGCGACGGTAATAGCCGAGGACATCCTGAAAGGTAGCCATGACTTTCCTGAGAAAAACGGCAAAATGGCTTCCCAGAACCCCATTTACTTGAATAGGCTCTGAAAAAGCTGCGTAAATAATCTGAGCGAATGACTAACGAGTAGGAACTGTTGAAATAGCCAAACTGTTGGAAAACTTTGAGAACCAGGAGCGCGACAAGAGGAGTTTTACAATCAATCTGCAGATTGTAGCACGTAATGTAGTATATTGTAATCTCCAATTTTGACCTTAGCCACGCAAACAAAAACTTCCAGAAGTCAACCTTTGGAAGTCGGGATTACTGAGTTCAAGTGATCCGCTTGAAATTGTGTTAAGGAATGCGATCGCAACCAATACCAAGCCAGAACTTTTTTGTAATTAAGTCACTGGGTAAGCCACTTGCAGCGACCACCAAAGTAACAGAGCGATCGTGCCTAACAATAGCAAGGTAGAAATAGTGATGGTTCTGGGGCTATTAGCACCATCAAAATGCATGATGCCGCGATCGAGTTCTTCTGCACTATTGTTGAAATCTAAC
>DATNPE010000146.1:0-5302 GCA_036703355.1 Allocoleopsis sp.
TGCGATCGCCCTGACTCTGCTGTGCTGGTCGTAGCCAGTTGTTGAGGCAGCAAGAGCAACCAAGGGCCATTGTCGGGACGGCAATACTCACTTAAATCTGCAGTGGCATCGGTGAGAATGATACAGGGCGGTTGCAAATGAGCCGCACTCAACACTTCACTCGGATGGAGAGAATCCCCGCCTTGCAGTCGTCGCACGCGCGGGCGAACTCGCTCATCCCAAAACAAAGGCTGATGCTGAGCAAAATTCTGCACGGTGGTTGGCAGATGGGGTAGCAACTGGATATAAGCATCACAGGCATCTGCGACCGTACCACTAACCCAAATATTGATGTCACGTCCTGTAAAGTGATGGTGACTCCGCAACAACATCAACAGCTCTTGACCCAAACCTAGAGTCGGCGTAGGCAACAGGACTGAAAAGCCTTCTGCGATCGCTTGACTGACTCGCTCAGCCACTTGGTTTTCTTGCTGCCGCCGCCGGGGATGCCGTGAGGTACCGTAACTACCTTCCAAAATCAACACATCGGGACGCAGCCCTCGGAGTTCTTCTAGCGGAAATCCTTCGACTAAACGGGAGTGAGAGAGGAAGCAGTCTCCAGTATAGAAAACGGTGTAGCTGCGCTGGGGTGTGGTGTAGGTTAGCAAGAAAGCCGAGGCTCCAGGCAAATGTCCCGCAGGCCACAACTCAGCCGTCAAACCTTCTTTAAATTCAATCGGCGATCGCCAGGGCAAAGCCTGACAGAAGGGGGGAATCTCCGCTGGGTCCAGTTCTGGCCAGTTAAAAGGCAGTAACTCCGCTGTGACTTCGCTAGCATAGATGGGCAGTTGGGGAAACGCCTGATGAAGTGCCATCAACCCTTTAGCGTGGTCTGGATGGGCGTGGGTACATAAGACCAAATCGGCGGGTAGAGAGCGATCGGCGTCTACAATCAGCGGTGAAATGTCTTGCAGACCACAATCTAACAAAATCCGATAAGGCCCCATCCGCACCAGCAAGCAAACACCTTCGTCTGCTCGACCAGCACCATAGGGCAAACATTCCAGCTCAACCACGTCTATATTATGTCTCCGTAGAACCCAGGATCAGAGAAGCGCGACGGATTTGCTTGAGAGCAACATTATTTAGCCCACAGAGAAAATTAAAACTAACGCAATCAACGTCTCAGATATGACGCAAGTAATTTCCTATTGATCAGGTTGGAACCTCTCCCCCTTACCTCCCTGAGGAGAGGAGCACTAAAGGGTACTATCAGAGGGAAAGGTTTGGTTTTAATTGAATTTACTAGCTTGAAAGGACAGTTATTGGCCCCTTACCTTGATGCTATCTTGTGATAACTAAAAACGCAGCTACTCTCTCTTCCAGCGCTGAGAACTTGCTAGTGAGCAGAGCCATTGCCGTGGTAGTTGTCAGAGTCGTAAAAGCCGTTTTGCGTGCCGAAAAACAAGCAAGCAATAGTAAATACCACGGTGAGAACAGCCAGAATCAACTTAACGTCCATATCTATCAACAGTGTAAACAGCAATATCAGGCTTAAATTAAATAACTATGAAATGCGTGAGAGTGGCGGAAGCCAAACTTTACGGCATTGTAAAACAAACTGATTAGAATCTTAGCGATCGCAACATTTTTGACACAATTGCCGTGAGTTCTATTTCCACTGCTCAGTTTATTCAGCCTTCTTGGTTAGCTCGTCCTTCTACAGAGGTAGGCCCCGATTTGTTAGGTTGCACCTTGGTGAGGCAAACGCTGGATGGCACCATTCTACGCGGCTTGATCGTGGAGACTGAGGCTTATGCCCCTGGCGATCCTGCTTGCCATGCCTACCGTCGCCGTACTGCTCGCAATTCTGTAATGTTTGGGCCAGCGGGAATGAGCTACGTCTATTTGATCTACGGCATGTATTACTGCCTAAATGTGGTCACTGATGCCGATAATGTCCCCAGCGCAGTATTAATTCGGGCTCTGCAATTGGATGCAATGCCTGATTGGATCGACCCCGCCAAAGAACGCAAACTCGACCGAGTCGCAGCAGGCCCCGGAAAACTGTGTCGGGCCTTGCAAATTGATCTAAGTTTGACCGCTCTCCCTCTCACACCAGGACAGCCATTGTGGTTAGAACATCGTCAACCGAGCTGGCAAGAAGCACTAGATCAGGGGGCGATCGCCTTTGTCCAAACCACTCGCATCGGCTTAACCCAAGGCGTTGATCTACCATGGCGCTGGTACATCAAACAATGCCCAGCAGTATCCAAGCTTTAAAGCTTAGAGGAACTACAACACCAATTCTTCCCCTTGCTCAGTAAAGCGGACAGACTCAACTCGCCATTGTGGATTACCCGTCAAGGTTTTGTTAATCGCTCCTAGAAGCGCCAGTTGCTCACAGCTAGAAAGAGATTCTAGTTGCCGCTTGGAGTTTGGGTTGACGCGCAGATCCACCGTTGCGACTCGACTCTGTGGATCAACACTGACGCGATAACCCGCCAAACTAAAGTCAGCCGTATCCCATTGAGCCAAAGCTTTGCTAATTGCTGCCTCCATCGGCTGTTGCGCGGATACTGTAGCCTTTTCGGGCACCAAGGTTTCGCACTGACTATCAACCTTGTAAATGTTGACCGTGATTG
Organism: Allocoleopsis sp.; assembly: GCA_036703355.1. Classification (GTDB taxonomy): domain Bacteria; phylum Cyanobacteriota; class Cyanobacteriia; order FACHB-46; family FACHB-46; genus Trichocoleus. The sequence continues at coordinate 2,625 of DATNPE010000146.1, forward strand.
TGTTTTGAGCGGTCGCTACAGTGTTGGCAGGCGTATTCAAAGACTGGCTGCGGGTCGGAGAAGCTGGAGAGGAGCTAGCTTTGACCGGAGGCGTAGGAGTAGCGGTAGGTACTGGGTTAGTCGGTTGAATTGCGGAACTCGTTGCCTTCAAACTTGATGCGGATGGGTCCGCGCGATCGCTTGCTTGCTGAGAAGTATTACAACTGCTCAATCCCAGGAGCAAGCTATTAGCAATTAAGGCCGTCAAAAATATTTTGTAAAAGTTCATCATTGGCTTGCCTGTTATTTAATAAACTTCGACCGGACTCTACCACTGAAGGCAGGAGAGGGTTAGCATAGAACGTAGCGATACCTGGTTTGGGTGTCGATGTTGAGTTTTGTTGATTCCATGGACTCTAGTCCATTCCCTGGTAGTAGAAATCTCCTCTAGCCTGGTGGGGCCAAAAGTCTCCCAGCGCGGGGGAGACGTAGGAGGTTGTATGCTCACTCAGGAAAGCCGTAGCCTGCTGTCCGATATTGCTGACTTAAACCAGCTCAAGTCAGAGCTGAATCAATTGCCTGCCATTGATGTGGGGGACTACATTGTCGAACTCCCTCCTGAGCGGCGCGCGATCGCCTTTCGCTTGCTGAAGAAAGACCAAGCCACCGATGTCTTTGAATATCTGCCCTCCGAAGTGCAGGAAGAACTGATTAATTCCATGCACGGCGCTCAGGTCTGCCAAATCGTTGAATCCATGCGACCGGACGACCGGGCGGAATTGTTTGATGAGTTGCCTGCGGGCGTCGTCAAGCGGCTGTTGCAACAACTGAGCCCCACCGAACGCCAAGCCACGGCGACTATTCTAGGCTACCCGGAAGGCACCGCTGGGCGGGTGATGACTACCGAGTATGTCCGTCTCCGCCAAGGACTGACCGTTGAAGAAGCCATCCGCAAAATCCGCCTGACTGACCAAGACAAGGAAACCATTTACTACGCCTATGTCACAGACAACAACCGCAAACTAGTGCAGGTTGTCTCGCTGCGCCAACTTCTCTTTTCATTGCCTAACGTCCTGATTCAGGATATTGCCAGCGATCGCGTCCTCAAGGCTCGGACCGAAATGCCCCAAGAAGAAGTGGCGCAGTTGATGAAGCGTTATGACCTCTTGGCAGTTCCGGTAGTTGATCGCGAAGACCGCTTGGTAGGCATCGTCACGATTGACGACGTAGTGGACATTTTAGAAGAAGAAGCCACCGAGGATATTCAGAAGTTAGCGGGGGTCAGTGGTGGGGATGAAGCTGCTTTATCAGCGCCGCAAACCACCATTCGCAAACGCTTGCCTTGGCTGCTGGGCAATATTGTGCTGTATGTCGGTGCCGCCAGTGCGATCGCCCCTTTCCAAAAGACAATTGCCTTAGTGCCTGTCCTCGCCGTGATTATGCCGATTTTGTCTAACGCCAGCGGCAATGTGGCAATTCAAGCATTGTCTGTCACCGTTCGAGGATTGGGGGTGGGTGAAGTCACACCAGAGGATACACCTCAAATTCTCCGCAAAGAGCTTCTAGCAGGATTAGGCACAGCTTTAGGCTTGGGTTTCTCTATCATGATGCTGTCGCTGATTTGGTCTCCGCCCGATGACCGTTGGGTGGCTTTAGTGGCAGGAAGCGTCATGGCAATTAATGTCTTTGTCGCTGCCAGTCTAGGTACTGTATTACCGATGGGCTTGAAGCGCTTGAACCTCGACCCAGCCTTAATCAGCGGCCCTCTACTCACCACCATGTTAGATGCTGTGGGATTCCTCACCTTTCTCTCACTCATTTCCATTGCCCTCCAGATTTTTAGATAGGGCGATATGTAAGCACAGCAGCTTAGGAGTGTAGGACTTGATGTAGAGTTTGGAGCAGCTCTTTCGCGGTAAAGGGTTTATTCAGGAAGGTTTGAATTCCAATGTTGGCGGCTGCAATTAACTTATCACTGGAAACCAAACCACTCATGGCGATCGTTTTCAGCTGAGGATTGATCTTCTGGAGAGTGCGAACGGTGGTTGGACCATCCATTGAGGGCATCATCATATCGACTAAGACCAAGCTGATGTCCTCTTTATGCTTGGCGTAGAGGGCGATCGCGTCAATGCCATCCTGTGCCGTAATCACGCGATAGCCAAATGCTTCTAACGAAGTTTTGGTAATTTCCCGAATTGCGGCTTCATCATCCACCACTAAAATTTGCTCGTTGTTGCCCCAAGGCAGCTCTGAGTTTTCCCTAGCCACTTGCGGCAACGCTGCTTCTGTAGCTGGCAAAAACACCTTGAATTGGGTACCTTTCTGAAGCTGGCTATTCACATGAATAAAACCACTGTGACTCTTGATAATCCCCGTCACCGTTGAAAGCCCCAATCCTGTACCTTTGCCAACTTCTTTGGTGGTGAAAAAGGGTTCAAAAATGCGATCGAGAATAGCCGCCGGAATTCCCGTTCCGGTATCCGTCACGGCAATTTCTACATAGGAGCCGGACACCACATCCAACTGAGTTCGCATCGGGCTGTCATCAATCCTCACATTTTTTGCCGTGATGGATAGAATGCCACCCCCCAGCATGGCATCCCGAGCATTAATGCAAAGATTCATCAAAACCTGGTGCAACTGCGTCGTATCCCCCTGCACAGACCACAAATCACGGGGAATATCGACCCGCAGCG
>DATNPE010000147.1:0-5155 GCA_036703355.1 Allocoleopsis sp.
CTTCAACCAATCCATCATCGACTCTCAAGGTCGTGTGGTTGGTACCTGGGCAGATGTTCTCAACCGCGCCAACTTGGGCTTTGAAGTGATGCACGAGCGTAATGCTCACAACTTCCCCCTTGACTTGGCTGCTGGTGAAGCTACTCCGGTTGCTTTGACCGCTCCTGCGATCAATGGCTAATTAATAGCTTGTTGTTAAAATAAAGCGCTCTCCGAAAGGGGGGCGCTTTTTGTTATCAGGACTTACTTAAAAAATCTCCCTTTCCTCTTATTTCTCCGTGTCCTCTGTGTACTCTGTGGTAGCCTGCGGCAAGCCGCTATGCGTTTACGTTGTTTATCATTTTGCGTGAGCCCTAGTTATGTCACGAATTAAGACGTTTGGAAGCTAAGCGAGCGGGTTTTGCCAGCGAATTATACTGAACACGCAAGTTTGTCACACTCTGCTTTCATGGCTCGAAGATTTTCTTGCCTTGTAGTCAGCCCCACCTGTCGGTCTAACCGTTCAGCTATTGGTAGCGCCCGCTGCAACCACTGCTGCGCTTTGCGAATATAACGCTCTCGTGGCTCAGTCTTAGCCTGATGAATCCGAACCTCAGCCATATCTCGGTAAATTTCGTAAATCGTTTTTTCCAAGCCATACTTTCGAGCATAGTGCCAAGCTTGAATTCTTGCCTCGATCGCTGCTTCTATCTGCTTTTGCTTCCAGAAAATATTGCCCAGCAACTTATAAGAGGCATAGCTAGGCCACGGAGATTCGATCGCCCGCGCCAACTCGATAGATTTCCGAGCGCAGGTTTCTGCCTTGTTCAAATCCTCCTGCTTGAGAGCCACATTTGCCAATCCCCGCCAAGCTCGGTGATGCTCATATTTACTAAACCCTTGGCTCAACCCATAGCCTTGAGTCACGTCTTGATAGTAGCTCTCGGCTTCATCTAGCTTTCTCATATCTAGACTGAGATCGCCCAAACATAACAGATGAGCACTCAAGTAGTAACCCGGAGCATCGGGATAGCGACGCTTCAAAGCAAGGGCAGCCTCCAGTTCTGCCAATGCTTCCTGATAGCGTTCTTGGTTATGCCACATTAGTCCGCGTTGCATTCGTATCCCGCCACTCCAATCTCGCTTGCCAATACTTGCCATCCAGTCTAAGGCGCGATCGCACATTCGTTCTCGGTCAGCTACCTTCATATCTGGCAACGATAGCGCCATGTCCAAAATGTCCATGAAACTGCGCGCTATACGCCACAGGTCACTATCTGTCAGGTTGCAACTCTTTTCTGGGTCATAGGCCACTTCTATCAGCCCCGTGTACCCACTCAGGGCTAACTTGTATTTCCCTTGCATTCGCTGCATATTAGCCAGCAGGAAACGCTCTTGCATCATCAGCGACAAATCATTGAGTGATTCTGCTAGTTCAACGGCTCTCTGATAAAATTTTTCCGCTTTCACGAATTCTTCATTCCAGCAGTCATCGCCTAAGCGATTGAGTTGTTCAATCTGTTGCCGCTTCTGGGAGCTTTCCCAATCTAAGGCATCAATATCATTCATAAACTTACAACCCAACGTATTCCCAGAGAAAATTCCTTCATCAAACTCGCTCGACGTGGGTGCATTTAGCCCTTCAGAATCTCGTCGCACTGCCGTTGCAGGTTTTGAATTTTGTCCTGCCTCCAAGTCATCTGCACCTGTCGATCTAAGCGCACAGCTAGAGGTAGCGCCCACCGCAACCACCGCCGCACCTTAGGGATATAGCGCTGAGGTGACAACTGTTGGCCTTGATCGAGCCTAAGCTCAGCTATGTCTTGGTAAATGCTGTAAAGAGTCTCTTCTTCCCCATATTGACGGGCATAATGCCAAGCTTGAATCTTTGCCTCAATGGCTTTGTCAATCTGCTTTTGCTTCCAGAAAATATTCCCTAACAAATTGTAAGTTGTAGAGATTGGGTGTAGAGACTCGATTGTCCAAGCTAAGTTGAGGGCTTGCTTAACGCAGGTTTCCGCCTCTAAGAAATCCTCTCGCCTCAGAAAGATGTAAGCCAGTTCTCTCCATGATCGATGCTTGTCGTATTGACTAAACTCATCGCCTGCAACGACCTGCCGATGATAGTCCTCAGCCTCCTGTAATCGTCCCATGTCAGTGAGTATGTAGCCTACCTGGAATAGGTAAGCACCCAAGGTGTAGCCAGGAGCATTGGGATAGCGACGCCTTAGAGCAAGGGCAGCTTCCAGTTCAGCTCTTGCAGCTTCGTTACGTCCTTGATTGTGCCAGAGGCCTCCACGTTTTAAGCGTAATCCTGCTGCCCAGTCTTGTTTGCCAATGCTGGCTAACCAGTCAAGACCCCGATCTATTACTCGCTCTAGGTCAGCTGCCTTCATTTCTGGCAAAAAGCGTCCGACCTCAACAAAATTCATGAAGCCCCCCGCTACATACCAAAGGTCATTTTCTGTGAGAGCGTGACCCGGCTGTGGATTGTAGGCAACTTCGATCAACCAGGTGTATACACTCAGCGCTTGCCTATATTTACCCTGCATCCGCTGCATGGAAGCCAGCCAGAAACGCTCTTTGAGCATCAACGATAGATCATTCAATGATTCTGCCAGTTCAGCGGCTCTCTGCCAGAATTGTTCGGCTTTGGCGAATTGCTGTTCCTGCCAGCAGTCATTTCCCAAGCGATCGAGTTGCTTAATCTGTTCGCGTGTCCTGGTACTGTCTGGAGCAAAGACATCCAAATCATTCATAAACTTACAGCCCAAAGTATTCCCTTAAAAACTCCTGAGCAGCTTGAATAAATCCTGCCCTCGTTCCCAATTGAGTAGCCGTTGTACTGGGTTCTGCCGCACAGAATGCTTCTACCGTTGAGTAAGTTTCCGCAATTTTATTCGCCAGATCTTCACGAAATTCACCCACGCGCACCAACAGATTTTTCGAGAGATACGTTTTCTTCCCATCCCTTAAATTTTGTAGTTCTGGCTTTAGTTGCAGTTGCTCTCGTAACTGTTCAACTAAGGCATCAATATCCGGTTGCTCAATATTCCACATCTTGTAGGTGATTAGAGATGGGGGAGATTGTCCAGTTGCTAATTCCTTATCCTGACGACCGAATAAAATCGTCTGTCGGTCTCCGTAATAATTCATTAAGCCCAGTTCTAGCAATACATCAGGGTCGCTGTCACTTATTTCAGCGATATAGCAGTGGCTCTGAGCAATCAACTGCTTTACGTTATCGGAGATGGTTGTCAGAGAAACACCATCACTGCCACGAATGACTTGCCAACCAAAGGGCTTATCTTCTAGCACTCGTTGCAATGCTTCTAGTAGAGGTTCATAGCCTTGCGAAGGGATTGACAAAAAGCAACTAACATGAACAGTTTGTTTATGGGTAGGCTGTAATTTTTCCCGCAGTCCTTGCTCGTTCTGAATGATTTCCAATCGCTGTCGGGTCATCTGTTCGGTGAGCTTTTCCACCTCATCTGTTTGCGCGATCATCCGATCAATGATGCGATTAAAACTGGCAAACATTGTCTCGGCATTCTGGGGAGTCAAAATTTGCTGAGCCAGCATCAACGCATTGTTGTAAATTGCCATGCAAGCCGATCGCGTATCCTCGGTTGGTGTCATTTTCGCCAACTGTTGAATGGTTGAATTATCGGCATTGACATAAAGCGTCACGGGTTGCGATCGCTCCGATTTCAAAACATCCCCTACCAAGTTCCGCACCTCCTGGGGAATCATCAGGTTGTCACGCACTTGCTCCAACTGCTTGCGACTTTTTGCGGATGTAGGTAGCACCACCAGTGCGGGAATGGACACCGGTTTGAAGCGCACCATCTTCGTCAAGCTGCGGCGATCGGGCATGACTCGCATCAACTCACTTTCTAGCGGGCGATAGTTCAGATTTTCCTCAATCGCTAACGGCTCAAAAATAAAATCCGACCCCCCCAGATTCAACTGGCGCAGGCGAATGTCGGGATGTCGTTGAGCATACTGCTCCAAAAATTCATTCTCGAAGATGTAACTGGCATTAATCGCCAACAATCCTCGTGCCTCACACAGCATGTAAAACTGAGTTGCACCACCACGCTCATCGAAATACAACAAATCTCGCTCGGAATGACCTCGTTGTTTCGCTTCGTCGAAATAGGTGGGCAAATTCATCGATCCCTGATTTGTTTCAAACGGCACTAGATCAGCAACCGCATCGAAAAACTCATTACTTTGTAGCGCCATCCCCTTCAGGTGGTAGTGATGCCAATCGCAAATCTGTTGGAACCGTACCGGTTCATCCTTTGCCAGTTTGGTGAGATGATCGATAATTACTTGCCCTAACAATTCCTTAATTGCTGTGTGCGTCGAATCGAGGCGCACCGCATCCCGCGAAGCCGTGAGTGTCAGGGCTGGCGAATCAATCACGCCTCGAACAAACTTCGCCCAGACTGGCAGGATATCCCGATTGGCTTCCATCACAAACATCCGCGATTGATAAATATCCACCAATCCTGTTGTGTTGGCATCCGGGATACGATTGTCCGACACGTAGAGTACCCCATCCACCTTGTAGGGTGTTGTAATGTGAATCGGAATCGTCGAGAGGGGATGATCGGGAAAACGCCGCTCCACAAAGATGTTCATGTCCATAAGTTCATCTTTGGGATTGTCGTACACTCGATGCCAGGGTGCATTAATGGCGTTGGCTGGAGCTTTCTCCTCGTTTAAATAAATACCGAAGGGCAGAAAATCAGCATATTTACGAATAATTCGCCGTAATTCCTCAGTTTGCAGCATGTCGCGGCAACTGTTATTGATGTAGAGCGTTACTGTAGAACCTGGCTCTTGACGCTCCCCTGGTTGCAAGTTGTAGGTTTTTTCGCCGCGACTTTCCCAACGCCAAGCTGGACTGCCCGGTTGCCAAGAACGCGTCTCGACTCTCACCCGGTCTGCGACAATGAAGGCGGAAAGCAAGCCAATACCAAATTGACCAATCACCGTGACATCTGCATGGCGTCCTTTCTCAAACAAGTCTTGGCGAAAGGCATCTGTGCCACTGCGTCCAATGGTTGAAAGGTATTCTTTAATTTCCGATTCCCGCATTCCTGCCCCATTATCGATGAAGGAAATCGTCGAGGCATCGCGATCGATTTTGACCCGAATTACACCT